>JACPSA010000040.1 GCA_016193545.1 Chloroflexota bacterium | reverse complement strand
TAGAGCAGACCTGACAGCCCCGCTATCACAGCGATGGGGATAATCCATCCCGGCAATATTTCCGGCTCACTGACCAGTGACCTGACTCGAATATACTCGTCGAACAGGATAAGACCAATAAGCCAAGCAGTGGTATAGACAGCAGACCAGACAGCGATGGCACGCCCTTTTCTGGATGCGAACCATATCCCAATGTCCTTTTTACTGCGGTCAATATAGGGAATCACCATCAAGACAATTATCATCAGTCCGGGGATGATTACCCCAGCCAGTGCCGGGTCCATGTGAAGGAGCATCTCCTGAAGATTCATGAAGTACCAAGCTGCCTTGGCCGGATTCTCAGTTACATCCGGGTTGGCGAATTCTCTCAGCGGGGCGTTGAGGAGGGACCAAAACAGCAAAAGAACCGTAGTGCCCAGGATAGCCAATGCTTCCAGTACCAGTAGATGGGGCCAGGATGTCACTGTATCTTCCGGTCCCTTTTCCACCATCGGGCTGGTACCTTTTACCAGCTCCATAAGGCCGTAGGTCTTTTCGGACCCCTTGGGGAATAGCTCTCGGGGTTTTTCGCTCATTCCACTGCCCTCTCCGGCTGAATCTCGGTGCTTTCCAATGGGCTGGATAGTCCACCATCCTTCCTGATTCTCCAGAAGTGGACTCCGATAAGAATGGTCATCACTCCAGGGAAGATAGCGATGTGTAGCGCATAAAATCTGACCAGCGCTTCCGGACCTACCTCTTTCGCTCCCAGGAACAAGAGTCGGAGTTGCTCACCGATAAGGGGAGTAGTTCCAACTATATTGGTGCCCACGGTGATTGCCCAGTAGGCAAGCTGGTCCCAGGGAAGAAGGTAGCCGGTATAGCTCAGCAGTAGAGTCACTACCCAGAGCAAGACTCCGATTACCCAGTTGAACTCTCTGGGGTGCTTATGGCCGCCAGTGAAGAAGACCCGGCACAGGTGCAGGAAAACAGTCAGCACCATGAGATGAGCTGCCCAGCGGTGTATGTTTCTCAGCAGCATACCAAAGGTAACCGCGGTCTCCAGAGCTTGAATATCGGTATAGGCACGCTCAACAGAAGGAGCGTAGAAGAACATCAACCATGCCCCGGTAACTACCAGAACTACGAAAGTGAAGAAAGAGATGAACCCCAGACCCCAGGTGTAGCTTATCTTGAGAGAGTGCCTCTTAACCTTAACGGGGTGGATATGAAAGAATAAGGTGTTAATGATAACCTTAGCTCGATTTTCTTCAGTATTAGGGTAGCCTTGGCGAAAGATAGATTGCCATACCCGATTTTGGGTGAGAAGTTTGGTAATCGAGCCTTTGCTAGCCATTATTGCTTAGTGCCTGCCTCTTCCAATGTTTTCTCAGTGTCTTCATCGTAGAGCAGCTCCTCCTCAAACTGGAAGGCTTGCATGGTGATGGCTCCGGTAGGACAACGTTTGGCACAAAGACCACAGCGAACACAGCGGGTTTCATCTTTTAACATGGCTGTTCCTTGGTCAAGAACCGTACCGCCTTTTTGAAAAACTTCTAAAGGTATTCCATATCTTGCTTCAATAATTGTCTCAAGCTCCTGGTCCCCTTCAATCTTATCCAGCTTATCCAGTCTCACCATTTTGTAACAATTCTGGGGACAGACATCCACACACCCCCCACACAGGATACACAAATCACCGTTGAAGACAGTCTGGATATGACACTTGAGACAGCGCTGGGCTTGTTCCTTGGCCGATGATTCATCAAAAACCCCCTCCACTTCGACAACCCCGGTTCTTCTGTCCAGCGCTATCCTGGGCGGGTTGATACGGGGTATGTCCAGGCTATCATGGCTGGGCAAATCTTCATCGGCGACCGGCATCAGCCACCCCCGGCGCAACGTCTTGACCTGTCCCCTTCTCAGATAGTTATCTATAGCTCTGGCAGCACGGTGACCACCAGCGACGGCATCAATAACCGTCCGCGGGCCACGTACCGCGTCACCAGCGGCAAAGACACCGGCAGCGGTAGTCGCCAGTGTATCAGTATTGGCGAGGATAACTCCCTGATTTGAGAAGTTAACGCCATCTTTCGGACGAATAAAGCTAAGGTCACTCTCCTGCCCTATGGCAAGAATCACCGAGTTGCACTCGAATATAGACTCCGACCCCGGAACAGGTACGAAAGTATGTTGTCCTTTATCATCCAGTTGCGAGCGGCTGGCGATGGTCTCAAAGCCAGTTACCTTACCCTGACTACCCAAGATACGCTTGGGCAAGGTTTCCGGGTGGATGACGATGCCTTCTTCGAGAGCGCCGTCTAATTCTTCCAGTGACTGCGAGGCTCGCATTTCCTCCAGAGTACCCCTATAAAACACATGCACCTCGCTTACTCCAGAGCGAAGAGCCTGCCGGGCGGCATCCATAACAGTCATCAAGGTAACATCCGCGGCGACCTCATCGGCTTCTCTCTGTCTGGCGCCTCGCCGGGCACCGTCCGCTTCGCCACCTCCGCCAACCAATGCTACCTTGGTGCCGAGATTAATTCGATGGCCCTGTTTTACATGAGTGAGAAAATCCACGGCGGCCAGGACACCATCGAGGTCAACACCCTCAATATTCAGCCATTTGTCTTTATAGGCACCAATGGCGATGAGGATAGCTTTAAACCCCTGCTCCTGCAAGCTGGCCAGGCTGAAGTCCACCCCCAGGCGCGTATTCACCTTAAGCTCTACGCCCAGGTCCAGGATTTCCCCGCTCTCCAGTTTCAGGACATCACGGGGAAGTCGGTATTCTGGAATTCCCAGTAGCGCCATGCCACCGGCATCGGACGCAGCTTCAAAAACGGTCACTTTATGACCCAGGATAGCTAAATCATGGGCGGCGGTGAGTCCCGCCGGGCCAGCGCCGATAACCGCCACCGGAGCGCTTTCTGCCCTTCCCTTACCCACTTCTTTTCCTCTCCACTCTCCCGAGAGCTGGTTAAAGCTCTCTACGGTTTGGGCATTGTGTGGCGGCTTACCGTTCAAACGAGCGATGCCGGCTTTCCGGTCTGCTTCTCCAAGGGTGGGCAGGTGACTCCTTGCTTCCGCACCATAGTGCTCGCATAGAAACCGCTTCAAGGTGCGAATAGTAACCGGAGCATCAATCTTTCCCCGACGGCAGGCCCTCTCGCAGGGTGAGGCGCAGACACGACCACAAATAGAAGCAAAAGGATTGGGCTGTCTGGCGGTGATGTATCCCTGCTCGTAATCCCCTCTGGCTATAGCGTTCACATAACCCTGAGCATCGGTGTGGGCCGGGCAGGCATTCTGGCAGCTAATCGCCCTTCTGTAGTAATCAATATCAACAATTTCAACCTGATATCTTTGGTTGACCATAGCTATTTTCACCCAGTTCTATTTTACCATTTCTTTATTTGGCGTAACAAACTCAGGGCAAGCCGGTTCACACTCCAGCAACGGTAAGATTATTCCTTTTGTATCGGTTACTAGCGGGGACTATTAAAGCTTCACTGGCAACAGACGCTCGCTTATCAGCACCTGTCTGGTATCGTCCAGTCTTGAAGCTACTACCTTGATAGTTTCCTTCAGTACCTCATAGCCAATATGGTGATTATCCCGAAGGAGCCGTCTGAATTTACTACCGTCAATCGACAGAGCGTTTACCTTTTGTAAACATACTGCCGTAAGAGTGTAAGTATATGGCTCGACAATGGCTGACCAGCCAACTATCTCATTTTTATTCACCACATCAACGGTTATCCTTCTGCCTAATTGTCCTTGTCGTTCTGAGAAGGTCATTTGGAGAGCTACTTTCCCTTCCTGAAGCACAAAAAACTCCTGGGCACTGTCCCCCTCCTCGAAGATAGTGGTACCGGCTTCATATTGCTTCTCTACAGCCAAGCTGGCTATCCTATCCAGTTCGCTATCACTTAGCGCCGAAAAAACCGAGCATTCTTTAAGTACCTGCTTAGTGTTCATCGCGGTTTACCTTTATCTGCGCCACAATCGGACTGTTAATTTTCTCAGTAAGCCGAAGACCAGTCTCACTACCCCGAACAACAGCAGTAAGGCACCATACGGGGCAAGCCATAAAGTGCCGATAAGATAGAGCCCGCCCGCTATACTTACCGTACCAACAACTATCGCGTCGTTAGTTGCCTGCTTATTCTCCTGTTTACGAGCTGGCCACGCTTCCACCTCAACGTTAGCGAATACCGGTGTTTCGGATATTGCTACCTCACGATACAGTTCCTGCAGTTTGAAGGCAGTATTGCCTGCTATTCTCTCTCTAGAGAAGAAGGCTTGGCTGTCCCTGCCTAAACCGGCTTCCGGTGATAGCTGCGTATCCAGATTGTTGATTATAATTACACGGGTACTTGGCAGTGTTTGGCAAATAGTCTGGGCTATGTCCAGACCACTCATCCGTGACAGCGCCACCCTGTCCATTCCAACCGAATAGGGTAAGTTGCTGTCTATGATGGCGATATCCGGTCTTAAGTTCTTCACCAGGGCTAACACCTTGGTGGCATTTTCTGCCTGCCCGACGACAACAGCTCCGGGCTCTTCCTCAACTACATCTACCAGTAGGTTCTGTACCTGGGTCCGTTCTGAAGCAAGGACTACTCTCATAACTTACCTCCTCACCGTGGTATTGCTAGTGAAGATTATCCTTATGATGGGTATTTCTATTCTAGCTTGCAAAACTGGTGCTTTTTCAATATACTTGTTATTATTAACAGTGTATTTGACATAGCAGATTTAATCATTAGAAAGACCGCCCATCTTTAATGGAGTGATATACCCATTATTGAGTGCGTAAAATTACTTAGTTCTACTAAGCAGTCCCATCCATTTTGTCAGAACCTTTAGCCCTAACAAAGGGGACAAAAAAGACGGAGAGCTTAACGTGGAGTCGGTCAGGATAGTTTTGGCGGAAGACCACTCACTGATGCGCGTGGGCACACGCCGCATCCTAGAGCAGTACCCAGACTTGTCCGTTGTTGGTGAGGCTGATGATGGTCAGCAGGCGCTGGACTTGATTACCCGTCTTAAACCTGACATAGCCATCCTGGACATTCGCATGCCGAAACTTAATGGGATTGCCCTCGTTCGCCGAATGAAAGAATCCTCTCCCAATACCAAGGCACTAATTCTAACGGCCTATGATGATGATGATTACATTATAGCTTTAATGGAAATTGGCGCCTGGGGTTATCTCCTCAAGACTACGCAGGCCGATGAGCTGGTGGGAGCAATTCGCCAAATCCTTCGTGGCGAGCCGGTTCTTGACCGAGCTATTGCGGTTAAAGTGGCTCATCTCTGGGCACAACACCGGATTGTGGACGGAGACGATTTCTCTACGCAACTCAGCTTTCGTGAACGTGAAGTGCTGGAGCATGCTGCTAAAGGTCTCCGAAATAAGGATATTGCTGGTAAGTTGTATATCAGCGTTCGTACGGTGGAAAGGCATCTGAGTAGCATATACGATAAGCTCCACGTTTCCTCTCGCACACAGGCTATTCTCCAGGCAATTTCTCAGCATGTAGTTAGCCTGGAAGAAGAGAAACAGCCATGAGTAAAGTGCGGCTAGATGTGAGCGAGGTACCCTATCTGCCGGTTTTCCCATTCCTACGGGGGCGGTTCACACGACTCAAGCACCACTTAGGCGGATATAGAGCCATGTTACGGCAGGGGCGCTTCTGGGTAATTGTTATTATGATGCTCTTCATTTCCGCAGCGCACACCATCCTGGAAACTGCGGTACATCTTCCTGCTTTTGGGATTCTTTACTTTGTGCCTTCTGCTTTCTTTCTTGTTCCGGTAGTCTTTGCTGCGCTGACCTTTGGATTGAGAGGCGCTCTTATCACCTCGCTAACCGCCACGGTGATTACCATCCCCAACTGGTTCCTCTTCCACGAGAGCTGGGAGACGTTGGGCTGTATATCTCAGTTGTTTGTGGTCAATATCGCCGCTTACTTCGTTGGGCAGCAGGTTAATCGGGTGAGGAGTGCACAGCAGCATGCCGAAGCTACTAGAGCTTTACTTAGAGCTTCTGAGACAAAATACCGGGGACTATTTGAGTCCAGTCCCATAGCTATTCTGGTTCTTGATGGCAATGGTACTATCCTAGACGCTAACCCGACGGCTGGCATCCTCTTTAACCGGATACCGGCAACCCTGAAAAGCATGGCTGTGGCTGACTTAATCGGGACGGCAGATGCACAGAAGCTGCTCGACTCCTCTCGGAATAGTCGGCAACCGGACTCTCTAATTCTTAAGCCCAAGGATGGCCCGGAGCTGTACATAGAGCCAACACTTACCGAAGCTGATGGTGGTCAAGGTAATTTTGTCATCCAGGTTGTCTTCAGGGATGTTACCGAGGAGCGGTACCAACAAGCTGGACTACGGGCGTATGCTGCGCATGTGCTACGTGTTCAGGAACAGGAACGGCAGCGTATTGCCAGAGAATTGCATGACGGGACAGTTCAGCAATTGGTTTTGCTTTATCGCCAACTGGGTAATCTGGAGAACAGCAGCGACTCTTTACCTTCTGCGTTTGTCGACTTGTTGCGGGATGCCAGAGGAATCAGCGAGGAGGTTATTAAGGAACTGCGAGACTTTACAGGAACTCTCCGTCCCCCGGTTTTGGAGGACCTGGGGCTGGTGACTGCTGTTCGCAGATTATTATCGGATTTGATACAGCGGGCCGGGTTAAAGGGTCAGATGAAAGTGATTGGTAACCGCCGGCAGTTGCCATCAGATACCGAGCTGGGCATGTTTCGTATTGCTCAGGAGGCGTTAAGGAATGTAGAACGCCATGCTAAGGCAACTCATATAGAGTTAGCTATGGCATTTACTGAGCATGAAGTTAGCTTGGATCTGCATGATAACGGAATGGGATTCGTCGTACCCCCTTTTCCAGGCGATTTTACAGCTAGTGGGCATCTGGGGCTCATCAGTATGCAGGAGCGCGCCAAATTGCTTAATGGTAAGCTTGAAATCCGGTCAAGTCCGGGCAACGGTACCCGCGTTATCGTCTCTGTTCCTATTTGAAAAAGCGCGGCAAATGCCTGGTGACCACCAAATAGAGAGAGAAAACCGAACTTGACGACAAGTTAGCCCAAACCATATCAGGGTAATAGCTTTCCTGCCTGCTGTAAACGATTCAAGTGAATGTGACTTCGGCGTCATAATTTGAGAGTGCCGAAAAAGTCCTCCTTTTTTTCAGGAACTGGGATTCAGGGGCCTGTAGAGGTGATATGAGGCTAAGGGCATGATAAAATACGGATAACAAATCTGTAGGAGGCGCTCATGCTCAAGCCAAAATCACCTCAAG
>JACPSA010000117.1 GCA_016193545.1 Chloroflexota bacterium | reverse complement strand
TGAATTGCTGGTAATAGGAGGCGAATTGAAAGTCAGAACAAGGATATGAGCTAATGACAAAACAACGGATATTCTCTGGCATCCAGCCGACGGGCAATATCCATATCGGCAATTATCTGGGTGCCATCAGTCAGTGGGTAAAGAGGCAGGACACCTACGATAACATTTTCTGCATCGTCGACCTGCACGCTATCACGGTGCCGCAGGACCCGAAGGTCTTGAAGACGAAGACTCGCGAGCTTTCCGGCTTGCTATTAGCCGCCGGTATCGACCCCAAGAGGTCGGTCCTGTTCATCCAGTCTCATGTTTGCGCCCATTCCGAACTCGCCTGGATTCTCAATTGCTTCATCCCGATGGGCTGGATGCAACGGATGACACAGTTCAAAGAGAAATCACAGAAACAGAAGGAGCAGGTAAGTACCGGCCTCTTCGATTATCCGGCGCTGATGGCAGCGGATATCCTGCTTTATAACACGGACGTCGTGCCGGTTGGCGACGACCAGAAGCAGCACGTCGAGCTGGCCAGGGATGCGGCGCAGCGCTTCAACTCAATCTACGGAGAGACTTTCAAGCTGCCCGAACCGGTCATTCCTGAGGTGGGCGCCCGCATTATGGGGTTGGATGACCCAACCCAAAAGATGAGTAAGAGCGAGACCGCTTCCAACCACGCCATCAACCTGCTCGATTCTCCCGATGTCATCAGAGCTAAGCTGATGCGCGCCACCACCGATTCTCTCAAAGACATCCGGTTCGATGAAAACCGGCCCGGCGTGTATAACCTGCTGGTTATCTACGAGCTTTTCAGCGGCAAAAAACGAAAAGAAATCGAAGCTCACTTTGCCGGTAAGGGTTATGCCGACTTGAAAAAAGAGGTTGGCGAGGTGGTGGTGGAGGGGTTGCGCCCGCTGCAAGAACGCTACAAGGAATTGACGGCTGACCCCACTCATATCGATTCCATTCTCAGCGAGGGGGCAAACCGTGTCCGCCCGATGGCTGAGAAAACCATGGCGCTGGTCAAAGAGCGGGTAGGATTGGGGTAGCCTATTTAGCATGAGTCATCTGTTAGACAAATATTTGTCTCAAGGGAGGTCTTTAATATGGCAACAACCAGGGACCTGATTGACGGATACAAAAAAAAGAGACAGAAAATAACGGACATGGGGGGTGCCGAGGCTATCGAGAAACGCCATAAAGGCGGCCAGTGGACAGCCAGGGAAAGAATCGACTATCTTTTCGACCCGGGCACATTCACCGAGATAGGGCTATTCGTCAAGCACCGCACAACCGCCTTCGGCATGGACAAAAGGGAAATACCGGCGGAGGGCATCGTCACCGGTTTCGGCAAGGTAAACGGCCGCTACGTGGTCGCTATGGCTGAGGACTTTATGGCGATGGCCGGCACCTTTGGCGAATATCACGGCAAGAAGCTGTCCCATGCCCTGGACTTCGCCAAGGAACACGGATGGCCATTCGTCGGCATGAATGACTCCGGCGGCGCCCGACTTCAGGAGGGCATGGACACTCTGGAAGCCTATGGCTGGACGTTCCGGTCTCAAATCCAGGCTTCAGGCATCATTCCCCAGATAGCCCTGCTCATGGGTCCCTGCCTGGGCGGACAAGCCTACCATCCGGTGATGCAGGACTTCATCATTCAATGTAAAGATACCGGCTTCATGGGCATTGCCGGTCCGGCCTTCGTCGAAACGCAGCTCGGTGAGAAGATTACCCTGGAGGAACTCTCCGGCTATAAAGCCCATGCCGTTAAATCAGGACAAACCCATATCGTGGCTGATAATGATAAGGATGCCATCGACAAATGCAAAGTATTACTGTCCTTCCTGCCGGCGAATAACCAGGAGAAACCGTCTCGCCTTGACACCGGGGACGACCCGGCAAGAACAGCCCCTGAACTGGATGCCATCATCCCCGACCAACCCAACCGGCCTTATGACATGAAAAAGGTGATTACGGTCATCGTAGATGACGGCTTTTTCCTGGAAACACTGGGACTGCACGCTACCAGCGTCATCACCGGCTTTGCCCGCTTTAACGGACGCACGGTCGGTATCTTTGCCAATCAACCGATGAAAGCCGCCGGCACGATAGATATCAATGCCGCCGATAAAGGGGCCAGGTTCGTCAGATTCTGCGACCTGTTTAATATCCCGATGGTTACTCTGGGTGATTGCCCGGGATATATGATAGGCTCCGAACAAGACTGGAACGGTATTCTACGCCACGGCGCCAAGTTGCTCTTCGCCTGGGCTGATGCCACCACACCGCTGATTTCAATTATGCTGAGGAAGTCCTACGCCGGCGCTCATTACGGCATGCTGGACAAAAGCATCGGTGCTGACCTGGTCTTTGCCTGGCCAACGGCTCGCGCTACTATCGTCGGCGCGGAGACGGCCGCCAGCGTCATCTTTGCCCGGGAGATAAAGGAGGCAGCCAACCCGGAAGAAACCAGGGCCAAGCGGATAAACGAATATAGCCAGCTTTATGAGAACCCCTACCATGCCGCCGAGCGAGGCTATATCGATGATATCATCATGCCCGGTGATACCCGGAAGATGATAAACAAGGCGCTGGATATTCTGGAAGACAAAAACAAGGATAACAAGGCATTTAACGCCAGACCCTGGCGCAAATATTCCAATATTAACCTGTGAGGTGAAACAAAATAGACATCATCCCAGCGATAGACATAAGAGACGGTAACTGCGTGCGCCTGTACCAGGGCAACTACCAGGAGGAGACCGTCTTCTCGGACGACCCGGTAGAGGTAGCCCTGAAATGGCAATCGCTGGGAGCGCCCAGGCTGCACATTGTCGACCTCGATGGTGCCGCCAGCGGCCAGCCTGGCAATCTGAGCATTATCGAAGAGCTAGCCAAAGCCGTGCTGATACCGATGCAGTTAGGTGGTGGCATCCGCCGACTGGACACGGTAGAGCGTTTGCTTAAAGCCGGCATCGACCGCGTTATTCTGGGTACCGCCGCTGTAGAAGACCCTAAGATGGTCAATGAGGCTTGCCGTAAGTATAGTGAATCCATTATCGTGGCTATCGATACCAGGGATGGGCAGATAGCCACACATGGCTGGCTGAAAGAAACGAAGCTGGGAGCCATAGAATTCGCACAAGCGATGCTCCCGCTCGGGGTAAAACGTTTTATCTATACCGATATTAACCGTGATGGCACTCTCACCGAGCCAAACTTTGCCGCTTTCTCCGAGCTGGTAAATGCCATTAGACTGCCGGTAATCGCTTCCGGCGGTATCTCATCGCTGAACCACCTTAGAATGCTGAAACAGCTCGGCGCCGAAGGTGCTATAGTCGGCAAGGCACTATATACTGGAGACATCAACCTGAAGCAAGCTTTAGCCACCATTGGTTAACTTTACGGGAAGTTTAAGAGGGCGAAGCCCCTCTTCAGAAAAAACCTTCCCCTTTCCCTTTATCAAGGGGAAGGGGGACAAAGGGGGATGGGGTTGACAGATAATTTAAAATTTAATGAAAAGGGGCTTATCCCGGCAATTATTCAGGATGCCGATACCGGTGAGGTACTGATGCTGGGCTATATGAATGAGGAATCGCTGCGCCGTACACTGTCCGGTGATGATGTCTGGTTTTACAGTCGCAGCCGGCAGGAGCTATGGCACAAGGGAGCAACCTCGGGCAACTACCTTAAAGTACAGTCGGTATGGCAGGACTGCGACAGCGATACCATTCTGGTTAAAGCCCACCCGATGGGCCCGGTCTGTCACACCGGCAATAAGACCTGCTTCTTCCAAACTCTAACGAAGCAAGAAAAGATCAATCCGTGAGTCTTTTTGCTAAACACCTTGCAATATTCTAGCT
>JACPSA010000107.1:14207-15813 GCA_016193545.1 Chloroflexota bacterium | reverse complement strand
CCTGGTATGACAAGAGGGTCCG
This sequence comes from Chloroflexota bacterium, assembly GCA_016193545.1. Lineage (GTDB taxonomy): Bacteria > Chloroflexota > Dehalococcoidia > Dehalococcoidales > UBA2162 > JACPSA01. The sequence goes on along the minus strand of JACPSA010000107.1, from coordinate 15,791 downwards.
GCAGGCGTTGCAGATGGCTCTAGACCGGGAGACAATAATCAGGGACTACTATACGGGTAAAGCTGAGATATTTAATTCCCCGACGGCAGCTTTCTCGACGTGGAAGAGTGCCGGGGCCTACATTCCCCTGGAGCAGCTACCGGCGTCAGCGCGGGAGCTTTATAAGTATAACCCGACCAAGGCAAAACAGCTACTAGCTGAAGCTGGTTACCCCAAGGGTTTCAAGATGGAAGTAATTACTCAGGCAGCCACGATTGACGAGTTAACCATAATAAAAGAGCAGTTCGCCAAGATTGGCGTCGATGTAGAAATTCAAGTGAAGGAAACCGGCGTCTATACCTCTATCAGCCGGGGCCATACGAACAAACACGCCCTGTATGGTGGCACTGGTGGCACTTCAGTTTTCGATTGGGAAAACTACCGTTTTGGTTCCCCGCAAAATACCGCCAATGTTAACGATGCGGTGGTTAATGAGGGGATTGCTGAGTTTGCCAAATACTATATGCTTGACGATGCTAAGGCTTATCCAATTATCGGGAAATTCGTCCCATACATTGTGGAACAGTCTTGGTACATTTATTTCCCATCGCCTTACACCTACACCCTGTGGTGGCCGTGGGTCAAGAATTTCCATGGTGAATGGGTTATTGGCGTTGCGGCTAAGTGGGGATTTACTGAGTACATCTGGATTGACCAGAGTTTAAAGAAATCAATGGGATTCTAGTAGTGGCAGATAGCCATGAAAACAGGAGTAAGCTACTGCAAACACATGCAAGCACAGACTTACAGGGAGGTAGCCAATGTATTACGGATGGGCGGGAACTAATTTAGAAATTGACCTATCCACAGGGAAAATCAGGAAAGAACCGACCGACCGTAAGCTAATTGAGACTTATCTCGGTGGCAAGGGGACAAATGCCAGGCTACTATGGGACAGGGTCCCCCCCGAAGTTGATGCCTTTTCTCCAGATAATTTATTAATAGTTGGCACCGGGGTTCTTGTCGGCACTATGGTCCCCAGTGCCAATCGCACCATCATCACTTTCAAGTCTCCGGTAATGGGTATCAAGTATTATTGCGCTATGGGGGGTTTTTTCGGACCAAAATTGAAGTACGCCGGCTATGACACGGTAATCTTGTCGGGAAAATCTCCCGCTCCGGTATATTTATGGATAAATGATGACCGGGTAGAGTTGCGGGATGCCAGTCAACTTTGGGGTAAAGATAACTTCGAAACTCAAAGACTCATCAGGCAAGAGTTGAAAAACGATGATATTGAAATCATATCTATAGGTCTCGCCGGGGAAAACAGGGTTTCTTCAGCCAGTATTGAAGGTAGTTCTTCATCCAGCGCCAGCCGTGGCGGAGCAGGCGTCGTTATGGGCGATAAAAAGCTAAAGGCGATAGCTGTGCACGGGACAAAGGACATTAATGTTGCCAACGGGGCCAGGCTTTTCGAACTATGTGACCAAATTTTTGCTCGCTCAACCGTAACCTGGGAGATGGTAGGTAAGGATAGGTGGCTGGGTGCCGGAGTGGGCGGCGACCGACTGTGGGCATCAGGTCACTTTAGTGGGGTATCTC
>JACPSA010000107.1:0-14186 GCA_016193545.1 Chloroflexota bacterium | reverse complement strand
TGGATGGCCACCATATTGTTGGCAAGTGCCAGTATGTTGCCGCGGGAATGGTTCACTCTCGAGTGTTGGACTATGATTTTAGTCTGAAATTCTACGATTTATGTCAGAAACATGGCTTTGATGATGTCTCACTGTCCGCCATTATTGGCTTTGCCATCGACCTTTACAAGCGGGGCATTTTGACCAAAGAAGATACCGACGGCATGGAACTGGACTGGGGAAAAGCTGAGTTGGTCTATTTCCTGATTGACAAGATTGCCCGACGCCAGGGGATTGGCGATGTCCTGGCCGATGGCGTTTATCGCGCTGCCCAGCGCATCGGCAGGGGTGCCGAAAACTACACCTATCACACGAAAAAACTGGAGTCGCTACCCATGGATGTCAGGGGTGAGCCTCATCGTGCCTTACCAATAGCTACTATTGATAAGGCAGACCGTACCCGGGGATTGAGTGGGACATACGGAATGTGGGAAGAACCGTTGCAAGAAAGGAAGCAATACATCGAAGCCGGGTTCTTCCAGTATCCGAAGGAGTTTGAGAAATACTTTCTGTCTGAATTTGATAAGACGGGGGCTGATTACGAAGGCATGGTTCAGTTTGTGTCTTACAATGAGGAGATTCTAGCCCTCACCGATGTGACCGGGACCTGCTTTTTCCAGACGAATTTCGCCGCTTTTCCCCCTTTTAATAGCCGACAGCTAATGGCCGATTTAATCTCGTGCGTTACCGGAATAGATATAACTGAAACTGAGCTAACAAAGGTGGCACAGCGGATAATACACCTTGTCCGGGCATACAATGTGAGAGAGGGCGTAATTAGGAAAGATGATGACATGCCGGATTTATTCTTCCAGAAAGCCCCTAAGCCGCCACATCGTCAGATTGACCGTGCTTTATTCAATAAGTGGCTTGACCGCTATTACCAACTGAAAGGCTGGGACAGCGATGGCATTCCCAGCAAGGGAACTCTAATAGAATTAGGTCTAGATGATGTTATGCAAGACCTGGAGCAAAGGGGAATACTGGTAGCGCCACGTTTGCCCGCATCAGTAACTTGATTGATATTAAGCTCTGCTAGTTAATCCATCAAGCGGCTAGGGATGAAGACAGCAAAGGGGGTGATAACTTTCAATAAAAAGAGGTTGAGAAGATTAGCAATAGTCGCCAGTTGTAAGTAAAAAAGGAGGAGGAATAAGATGAAATTTATTGACCTGTCAATGCCTCTTTATAATGGGATGCCTGCCGGCTACGGTCATATGGCATTCAAAAACCATCCTTTGTGGCCGGATGCCTTTAAAATGACCGAGACCCGCTCCTACGAGCCTCATGGCTCCGAAATGCATGTTTATTCCATCTTCTGCGAGCCGGGCACCAGGTTTATCCTGCCCAGTTATCGGAAGGATTACAAATATGGCCCGACGTTAGACACAGTCGACCTGAATAAGCTAATAATGCGGGAGACGGTCATCATAGACGTGCCCACGGGAGCTGAGACGGATATCCCTGCCGATAAGCTTGAGGCGGCTTTTAACAAAGCGCCGGTGAAGAAGGGCGATGCTCTGCTAATTCGCACTGGCTGGGGGGATAACGAGAGGTATCTCAAGATGGGACACGAGTACCGCGAGAAAGGCCCCCACTACAGCGCGGCCGCGGCTGACAAGTTGATGGAGCTACTGGCCAAGAACCAGAGTGATATGTGGTTATATGACAACTGTGACATGGGCGGCACAGATAAGAAAACAGGGAAATTCTATGGTTTCACCATCCGGGAAGGAATGATATCGATAGGGGGAGTTGTCAATGCCGGCGCCATTACCAAGCCGAGAGTAAAACTGGCGATATTGCCTATTAAAGCCGCCAATTGTCATATGGCGCCATGCCGAGTGGTGGCTATCGAGGAGTAGCCGGAAAGCATTTTCTCGTCCTATGGCTTTGCTGTAACAAGTTTGCTGGGGATTTAAGTAGAAGTAGAAACCTAATATTTGCAGAAGGGGGTTATAAAACAATGAAAATAATCGACCTGACAGCGCCTCTTTTTGAAGGCCAGCCTGGCATGGTGGGGTTTGGGGGTTGCCGGACCAGTCCGACGTGGCCACAACCCTTTGTGGCTACGGAGACCCGTTCTTGGGACCCCGATGGTTCCAGGTTCCACGTCTATACCATCTTTTGCGAGCCGGGCACCAGGTTTATCCTGGCCAGTTTCAGGAAAGAGTATAGAGACGGACCGACAATCGAGAAAATCCCTGTGGAAAAGCTAATGCTCCGGGATGCGGTTGTCATTGATATCCCCAAGAGGGATGATGAGATAGTCCAAACGGAGGAACTTGAAGCCGCTTTTAAAAAAGCGCCGGTCAAGAAGGGAGATGCCCTGATAATACGTACCGGCTGGGGGGATGATGGGAGACATTACAAGATAGGGAATCTATATAAAGAGAACAGTCCCCACTTTAACGTCGCCAGTGGCAATAAGCTAATGGAACTCATGGAGAAAAACGGCAGCGACCTGTGGACCTATGATATGGAAAGCATGAGTGGCCTGGACAAAAAGACATTCACACGTGGCGGTTTCACCATTCGCGCTGGCATGATTGCCATCGGCGGGGTCATTAACTGCGGTGCCATTACTAAGCCGCGGGTGAAACTAATCATCCTGCCGCTAAAGGCAAAGGGCGGGCACATGGCCCCGTGCTCCATAGTAGCTCTTGAAGAATAATCGTTTCCTTTCCTGAAGAGCGCTTTCGTTTTCAAATGGCAGGTCTGGAGGTGACTTCACTGCGCTGAAAGTAAATACAAAAGATAGCTAAGTTTACGGGATTTGCGGATTAGAGAACATTAAGGAGGAGAACGATGGCAGAGGCAAAGATCATCACAACACTTGAAGAATTTGAAGCCGAACGCAGAAAAGGGATAGGGACGGTGTTACCTCCGACCGGCGTGTTTAGAGAGGCCAGCCTGGATAACATCCGGAGTTTTACCGATGGCGTCGGGGATTACAACCCGCTGTGGAGGGACGAGGAGTATGCCAAGAAAAGCCGCTTTGGCATGATTACGGCGTCCCCGGACTGGGTATATAGCCCGTCTATCGGCGCCGGGGTCGCCGGCAACGGGACTATTCCACGTGAGCGAACGTCCAACAAGTATTTCCCGATAAACTACGCCGGAGGTGAGATGGAGTGGTTTCGCCCTATCTGGGTGGGCGATAAGATTTATGTCAAAGAAACGGTCGGCGATGTCCAAAACAAAATGAGCCAGCGCTTAGGTCCCATTCTTCTATGCTCAGGACTGACCCAATTTTACAATCAGCGCCAGGAACTGGTGGCCACCCTTAACGCTATTGTGGCTAAATACTTGAACATCGGCAAGGCAATAACCTATGACCGCACACCCAAAGGAAAGGTGGCCCAGGAGCCCCCTGACCCGCTGGTCTGGGAGAGAACGAGGCGGGGTGCCAGGACGCGTTACTGGGAAGATGTCAAAGAGGGTGAGGAGTTACCGACCCTGAAGAAGGGGACATTTACCGAGAAGGAGGTATTCTTCTGGTTCCTGGTTTGCAAAGGCCATGGCGCCAACCGCAGCAGAAGGGAGGAGACGGAGGGGACTACCTACCTGGCGACAGGTCACCTCGACCACAAGTATTCCGTGGAACGCCGGAATATGCCCGGCATGTTTGCCGATGGGCCGCACACGTCGTGCTGGCTGATGCAGATGGCAACCGACTGGATGGGTGATGACGGCACTCTCAAGAAGTTTCGTTTCACAGTGCGCCATCCCAATGTCGTTGGTGACGTGAATACGGTATATGGGAAGGTGACGAGGAAATATGTTGAGAACGGCGAGCACTTGGTAGACCTCGAGGTATCGAATGTCAATCAGGCTGAACTGCCCACGACATTCGGCTCGGCTACCGTTATCTTGCCTTCAAAAAGCTAATTTAAGACGAGGCAGTCGGAAGCTTTACTCTTTAACGAGCCGAACTCTTTAAAGGAAAAGGGGGATGCAAGGTATTGAAAAGATGCCTGGTTCATCCCCCTTTCTGTATCGCTTCAGAATAGGATACGAGCCACTCCGCAAATCAAAGTGAGCCCCCCGGATAGATGCAGTCGCCTTCCATTGTTATGTTGCCACGCTGCGCCAAGGCTTCCAGGGCGGCTTCAGCGAGCGCTTTTGAACTGCCAAAGTCAAGGGTGCGGTCTTTGCACCGGATATCAAGGGCAATCTCACCCACTGTGAATGGTCCCTGATTGAGCCGTCCCTTCACTAATTCGTACATAGAATCCACGGTAAAGTTGGCACATATACTATCGATGACATACTGTAGAGATGGCACGCTACTTCTCATATATTCTGACCAAAGCCTCCGCTCGTTAGGACGGATTTCGTACTGAGGGATTCCACTTACGCGCCTTTAGCCCCGCAGGTGCCCGCCAAAAAAGGCGAGAACCTTCTGCCAGGCATCCATCGCCTGTTGTGGGCGGTAAGCTGGACGGTCATAGTACCAGAACCCATGGCCAGCGCCGTCATACCGATGGAAATCGTAGGCCTTTCCATATTTCTTAAGCTCTGCCTCATGCCGGTTGACCATATCAGGGGAAGGGTTCTGATCGTCATTACCGAAGAGGCCCAGCAAAGGGCACGATAGGTCTTGAGTGTAGTCAATAGGCGACACCGGCGTCTGGACTGTCAGTTCCTCCCGGGACATGACTACCCGACCACCCCAGCAATCCACCACGGCATCGAAACCCTTCACCCGGCACGCTACCAGGAAAGCGTGGCGTCCGCCGGAGCAAGTACCAATAATGCCCACCTTGCCATTACCATTGGCAAGCGACTTCAAATAGCGCATAGCTGCATCGCAGTCGCCCACTACACTTTCATCGGGGACCCCACCCTGTCCTCGTGCTTTGGCAGCTATCTCCTCCGGCATTCCATGGCCAAACCTGTAGAACAGGTTCGGACAGATAACCACGTATCCATGTTGGGCAAACCGCCGAGCTGTCTCCCGATAGAACTCATCCCATCCCGGAAGGTGATGGACCAGCACAATTCCGGGGAAAGGTCCCGCCCCAAGCGGTCGCACAAAGTAAGCATTAATCATGTCTCCTTTATGCCCCGCCATCGCAATCGTTTCCGCCAATAGGCTCTCGTAGGCATCGGTTCTGAACTGATTCCACATATTCCCTCCTGAAGAAGGTTGAATCTAAGACGCACCAAGTGACTTTGCCAGTACCTCGCTGGTCTGCCAGGCATCCTGCTCCAGCAGTTTAATTAATCGTCTATCTGTTGCATCAATATTATATATTTCCGCTTATATACTATACTATTTCGCTCGATTTGTCAAATATTTGCTTTTTGCCTTGACATTATCCTATTGCAGTATTATAGTCTAAGGCATTAGTATCGAGTTTCCTGAATGAGGTAAGAATCTTCATGCTCAATGACTGACCCCGCTAGGGGAAACCAGGGTACTGTGAGAAAAGGCAGCTTTACAGCTTAAATACCAACCCCTCCCGGTATCAGTCCCTCTGGGAAATCGGTCTCAATAGCGAGGTCGGCTATCAATAAAAAGGGAACTCTCAATGAAAGGAGGGAAAAATGAAAAGGAAGTATGTCTGGTTATTATTGAGTTGTCTGATGGTATTGTCTATGGTACTGACGTCCTGCGCTCCGGCAGCCCCTGTAGCCCCTGCAGCACCGACAACGGCGACCCCAACGACACCGACTACAGCAACGGCACCAGTGGCACCAACCACTCCAGTCCCACCAGCCGCGGAAAAGCCAAAGTATGGCGGGACACTTACTATCGCTATTTCACCGGACCAGCGAGGTTTTTCGCCCACGGCGAGCGGGGTAATCACGAGCGGCCTCTACACCCTTCATTTTACCAATGACGGGGTATGGTCTGGAGACTGGGCTAAGGGGCCAGCCGGGACAAATGACACGGATTTCCTCAACTGGACCTGGGGCTTTGACCTCGGCACCATGATGCTGGCTGAAAGCTACGAATTGGCCGCCGATAATACCCTCATCTACCACATCAAAAAAGGTATTCGCTACTCTCTCGACCCGAAGAGTGAGGCCAGCCGGCTGGCCAACGGACGGGAACTGACGGCCGCTGATGTAGCCTATTCTCTTAATGCCATGTACTTCGACCCCGACAGTTTTGGGCAGTGGGAATTTATCCCGGAGGAAAAACCGCTATCGATAGAAGCCACCGATAAATACACAGTTAAAATCAGGTATCAGCCGGGAATGACCAGTTCAACAGTATATTCTACTTCTACTTATAGTTATATCTTCCCGCCGGAGGTATATGGAAAATACAATAAGATGCGCGACTGGAAACATGCGGTCGGCACCGGTGGCTTTATTCTGGTAGATTATCTCCCCGGCAGTAGTATCACCATGATGAGGAGTCCCAACGGCTGGTGGAAGACAGACCCTGTCGGCCCGGGAAAAGGGAATCAACTGCCTTATGTGGGCAGCGTCAAGCTCCTCGTTATTAGCGATAGGTCGACGCAAATGGCCGCATTGCGGACGGGCAAAATCGATGTGCTGGGGGCCCCCGTGAATATTTTTCTGGACGATTACCAGCGACTGATGCGAGACCGTCCCGACCTTCAGTATGTAAAGTGGCCCCCGAGAGCTTCGACGGTAGTCGCTCTCAGGGTGGACAAGCCAGAGCTACCCCTAAGCAGCTTCTGGCTGAGGCCGGCCATCCTAACGGCTTCAAGATAAGCGTACTTACCGAGAGCACCTATGTTGACGATTTGTCTTTAATCAAGGAGTACTGGAGAAAAATCGGTGTTGATATGACGATTGATGTTAGAGACAGGACTGTCGTAAGCTCCATAACCGCAGGCTTTCAGCAGAAAGAGGCGGTAGCCGGTACGATGGGTGGTGATGACCCCTTTGACATGGATTCAGTTGACCCGGATAATACCGGCAACAGAGCTCTCATTGACGACCCATACGCTAATCAGGTACTTCGAGATATCAAAGAGGACTACGTCACCAACCGGGCTAAAATCTTCCCGATGGTGAAAGATTTCTATCTGTATGAATTGGAGCAAGCCTGGCATATAGCGTTGCCGGGGCCGAATGGCTACAACATGTGGCAGCCGTGGGTCAAGAATTACCATGGCGAGGTCGACCTCGGACCCTGCACCAGATTAATCTGGGGTGCGTATGTCTGGGTCGACCAGGCGCTCAAGAAATCACTGGGCTATTAGCACCTGACATCGTCGAAGGGTACAGCAAAAGAAAAGAGGCGGGAAAAGAGATTAAAATCTTCCCGCCCCCTTCTGGGCTTGCTGAAAGCTGAGCCTTTTCCCCATTTTCCCTTTCATCAAGAAATGCTGATATAATAAATACAGCAAAATCCTGAGGGGAGATGAAGCATGTGGTACGGATGGACTGGTGCCGGGCTAGAGATTGACCTATCGCGGGGAAACGTTAAGAAGACCCAGGGCGACCGGGAAATGTACGAAACCTACCTGGGGGGGCTTGGCCTGATTAGCAAGATGTTCTGGGATAGGGTGCCCCCGGAAACAGAGCCTTTTTCGCCGGACAACCTGTTGGTCTTTGGTGCTGGCCCCCTCGTCGGTACGGCGGCACCTGGAGCTAATCGAACCCTTTTGGTCACCAGGTCTCCCCTGAATAACTACCTTAATTATCCCAGTATGGGAGGGTTCTGGGGGCCTGAGTTAAAATTCGCTGGCTATGACACATTAATCGTCTCTGGGAAATCTCCATCTCCTGTTTATATATACGTAAATAACGACAAGGTAGAGCTGCGTGATGCCAGCTATCTCTGGGGGAAAGATGTCTTTGAGACCCAGCGGCTGATACGCGCCGAGCTAAAGAATGAGAAGGTCCAGATTATGTGCATCGGACCAGCCGGTGAAAATAAGGTTCTTTTTGCCAGTATTGAGCACGGTCCTGGCTGCAGCATGAGCCGAGCTGGGCCAGGCACCATTATGGGGGACAAAAAACTGAAAGCCATCGCCGTCTACGGCACCAAAGACGTCAATATCGCCAGGCCAGAGCAATTCTTTGGGCTGTGCAATCAGATTCTTAACAGGTCGGATAAGATTGTTGAATATATCAATAAAGAGCAGCATAGTACGAGCCACGAAGACCGTCAAGGTAGCACCTATTTTCGTAATTCTGAGGCAATGAAGCCGTGGAAGGGAGGAGGACAGGTACACATGGACTGGCTGGCAAAACGGGAAGCTATGAAGATAGGCTGCCATAACTGTCACCAGAAATGCATTCGTTCGCCCCACCTTCCTGATGGACATCCTGTTTTTCTAAAGTGCCGAGCGCCATTCCGCTTTGTAAATGCGGCTGATATTCGGGATTACGACTTCAATATGCACTGCATTTCTTTCGCGCAGAGATGCGGTCTTGATGTCCTCTCAGCAGCAGCGCTTTGCGCCTTTGCTGTAGACCTGTATCAGAGAGGTATTCTGACCAAAGAGGACACAGGTGGGATGCAATTGGAATGGGGTAACCCGGCAGTCTTTCCCGCCTTGCTGGAGAAGATTGTCCGTCGGGAAGGGATCGGCGATATACTGGCCAATGGTGTTTACGAGGCGGCTCGGCAGATTGGTCGGGGTGCTGAGCAGTACGCTTATCATATGAGAAAACTCGAACCCCGAGGCTATTCTATACGGGGTCTGCCACATGCATGGCTTCTTAGCGACCGGCAGGATAGCACTAGCTGGGTCAACGCTAGCCGGGGGGCGCTTAGGCCATCCGGCCGGGTCTCTCACGGCGCGGAATCCGGCGACTGGTATGCGGAGTCAGTATATTGGGCATATCCGCAAGATTGGAAAGAATACCGAAAGAGGCGTTTGGATGTGACCGAGGTAGATTACGAAATGGAGAGCAAGGTGACCGCCTACGATGCCTTCTCTACCTTTCTATCAGATTGTAACGGGTTCTGCCGCTTTTGGTCTGCATTCAAGATTTATAGCCCGATTCGAGACTGGGACCAGATAAAGTTAGTTTTATATGCTACCGGCCTGGATATGGATGAAAAGGAGGTCAGGAAATGTGCCCGCCGGGCAAGGGCTCTTATCCGGGCCTATAATGCCATTCTGGGAGAGAGAACGAAAGTGGATGACCTTCCTAATGTCATTGGTTTCGAAACTGTGGACCACGATAAACTTAGCAAGGTAATGGAAGAGGCTAACAAAGAAATGGGATGTAATGCAGAAGGCTTCCCAACAAGGGAAGCTCTGGAAGAGCTTGGCTTGGATTATATTGCGGAGGAACTGGAGAGGAGAGAGATTTTACCCCAGCCAGTATCTATCGCTGCAGTATAAATAAAAAGGAGGGAAATACGATGCCAATAGCTAACAAACTTGGTATGGAGTGGCAACGCCGGGAGATTCTTTTTGCCTGGATAGCCTGGCACAAAGAGCTAGGCGATTCTCCGAAGGCAATAGAGACAATACGAAGAGTTGTCGCTCTGAAGGCGGACCTGCATCTTGACCACCTGGTGCAAACGAGACCTATTACCTCAAAAGACCCCGTCATCGTATGCCGGCAGGTAGCTGACTACCTGACGGAAAGTGGCTATGCCGAGTTCCAGATTGGCCGGATTTCAGACACCATAATGTACCGGGACTGGAAGAACTGTGTGGAGATGCCTCTCATTCCCTGGGCGCAGAAAGAAATGGGACTCAAGGTTGCGCCGAGCCCTTCGAGCACCCTGTTTTATGCTGCCCTGCGAAGGTTCTGTAAGCTGAAGGCGGAAAGCATTCCGGCGGAAAAATTGCCGGCAGACGTCAAGGCACTAACTCCGAAGGGCTACGTAGGGCAGCCGTGGCAGGAGGATAAGTGGCAGCGGTCGTATTGGCGCCTTTCCCCGCTCAAGTAAAACCGGGAGTTGGAACGAAGAGGGATTTTACGCAAACCAGTTCTTGTGCCGGTGGCATAGATATTTTTTAAGGAGGTGACACATTATGGCTTATGCCGAAAGGGTTGACGCTCAGTTCGCTTTTAAGGAGGTATACCTGGGTTGGCTATGGTTTAGTCTGGAGTTTGGCAATAATCCTGAGGAGTTGGCTCGGCTGGAGAAATGCAAGTGGCGCACAGGGGAACTGGTGTTTAACGAGGTTCAGAGAAAGCTGGATATCCCGCCGGGCAACCCCTTCACCGTAGCCAAGTCAATAGGGGATTACCTGACCAGAGTCGGGTACGCCAAATTCCAATTTATGAAGGTCTCCGACGATGAAATAGTCTGCGACAAGACTGACCTGGTCGTGGCGCCCATAATGCCCCTGGTTCGCAGTCGGGGAATCAAGGTATCTCCTCAGCCCTCGGACACTCTATTCGCTGCCGCCCTTAAGAGGCTGTGTAACATGAAGGCGGAAAGCGTTCCACTGCCGGAAAATCTGAAGGCAAGCACCCCGAAGGGATGGGAGCGAGAGATGTGGCGTTTTTTACCACTCAGCTAGACCCGGGACGCCTGAAGGAGAAGCTCCCTATTCCAGCATGAACGGTAAATAACAAAGAATAATAGAGGAGGGAACACTATGGCTATATCTGAAACAATTGATGCAGAGTTCGCCAGCATGCTGCTGTACCTGGCTTGGACGGCTGTCTGTGAGGAGTTCAGTAGTCCGGAGGAGTGGGTCCGGATAGATAAAATTAAATGGCTTAAGGGAGAGGCAGTCTTTGACGAGCTTCAGAAAGAGCTGAAAATCCCGGCGGAGAGCGACCCCTTTACCGTAGCCAAAGCCGTAGGAGACTACCTGACCAAAATCGGGTATGCCAAATTCAAGTTTATCAAGGTCTCCGATACCGAAATACTCTATGACCGGGCTGACATGGTTCCGATACCCGTAGTCCGGAGGGTACGCGCTATGGGGATGAAGGTGATAGCTCCCGAACCATCACATGCCACGTTCGTCGGTGCTCTCAGGAGAATATGTAATGCACAGCCGGAAATAATTCGCGCTGCGCCTCCGGAATGGCTGAAGTCAGGTGAGCCTGTGCCCGATGACATGGGACGGGAGATGTGGCGTGTCTCACCCATCAGCAAAAAGCCTATAAGAAAAGAGGAAACATACTAAATCCAGGTTTTCTAAGGTCTCCGACAATGAAATAGTGTATGACAGGGCTGATATGGTTACAGCGCCAGCAGTAAGGTGGGCACGCAGCATCCGGGATGGAAGGTGATATCCCCGCGCCTTCGCAAACTCTATTCTATGCCGCCCTTAAGAAGGCATGCAATATGAAGCCGGAAATAATTACCATTCTGTCGCTAGAATTTGTGCAGGCGCTTAACCCGTCTGGAGGGGATATGGGACGGGAGATTTGGCGTATTTTGCCCCTTTACTCTATTTGTCTTACGCTCTAACTGAAGCTATAAGTTTGGCGTTAAACTGCCAGCAACAGGTTGTTACCAGTTGGTATTTTAGCTTTGAGACCCAGAATCCAACAACACTGTTTTGAATCTAAAGCTACTTATTGTAGTTTCTGTTTGAGAAAACACCCGGGCTAAGCGCGGCCCATCACCTTCCTGACAGCACTGACAATGTCATCTTTGCCGGGCATGACCAGTTTCTGCAGGGGATAATTGTAGGGTATCGGCGCGTCAGGACTTGTCACGCGGACAACCGGTGCCTTCAGTGCCGATAAGGCTTCTTCAGCGACGATGGCGCTTATCTCAGCCCCGATGCCACACGTCTTCCAGGCTTGGTGGGCAACGATAAGCCTTCCGGTCTTCTTCACCGAATTCAGGAGCATGGTTTTATCGATAGGGTACAGGGAACGGAGGTCTAATACCTCAACGCTGATAGATTCTTTAGCCAGCTCTGCGGCGGCGTCCAATGCTTCGTGAACCATCTTGGCGAAGGCAACAACGGTGACATCGCTGCCGGCGTGCTTGATATCGGCTACTCCCAGGGGGATGGTATACTCTTCTTCAGGCACCGGGCCTTTTGCGTCCTGATGCAGACTGCCGTGTTCGAAAAAGATTACCGGGTTATCATCTCTTATCGAGGACTTGAGTAGTCCCTTGGCATCATAAGGAGTAGATGGCATCACGACCTTCACGCCCGGCATATGCACAAACCAGGCCTCAGGGCTGGCTACATACTGTCCCACTCCGCCAACACGGGTCCTCAGTACCAGCGGTACTTTAGCTTCACCATTGCTCACGTATCTCGCCCGGCCCGCATCGGTAAACATCGGCTCCATGGCGGCGCTCATAAAATCGCCCACCAGTATCTCGGCTACCGGTCTCATGCCCATCAGGGCGGCGCCAACGGAGGAACCGGCGATAATTCCTTCGGCGATGGGTGCGCTGATTACCCTATCGCTACCGAATTCTTCCTCGAAGCCGGTGGTTACCTTGGATACCCCGGGACGAATACCCGCATCCAGGCCGATGACGTAAGCCCCACCCTGAGATTCTTCGTCGTCCTTCAAAGGAAGGACTCCTCCAGAATGACATTTGAGGCAAGACCTTCCTTCTAAGCTACGGGGCAAAGACCTCGGACAAGGCAAATTCCTTGTCCCGTCTCGGCCGGGCGCCGGCTACAGCATCCTGACAGGCCTTTTCTACTTTGGCTTTCGTCTGCTGTGCATATTCTTCAGCCTTCTCTTTGGTTAATACACCTTTTTTAATCAGGTACTCCGTGAACTGCTTGATGGGGTCTTTCTTCCGCCAGGCTTCGACTTCCGCCTGTTCTTCTTTAGTCCGGTATAATGCCTTGTCTCCTGTCTGATGGCCGCCAAGTCGGCAGGTCTTGCATTCAATCAGGCTGGGCCCTTCACCCCGGCGAGCCCTGGCGACGGCGTTCTGGACAGCCTCGTTCACTGCCAGCACATCGTTACCATCGGCTATCACTCCGGGCATGTTATAACCTTTAGCCCGGTCGGCAATGTCTTTGGCGGCGATTGCCTTTTTAGTTGCTGTGTACTCGCCCCACTTATTATTAATGCAGACGTAAACGATGGGTAATTTCAGGATGGAAGCAAAGTTGAGCGCTTCATGGAACTCGCCCCGGCTGCTGGTGCTATCGCCAAAGCTCACCACGACGACGCGTTTTTGTTTTTTCTGTTTGAGCGCCAGAGCTGCGCCTGTAGATATCGGAAAAAGCTGGGCCAGTGTTCCGGTAGTCCAGGGCAGAATGCCGTGTTTCAGAGAGCCGACCATTCCCAGACCTTTGCCTTTACTCTGGCTTATTTCCCGGTTGTATATTTCTCCGAAGACTTCTGGAAGCGATAGGCCTCTAAGGTAATGTACTCAGTAGATACCGCGGAAGTGAGGGCCGACTACATCATCTTTCTCCAGTCCGAAGTAAGCACCAACGTGGCTGGCTTCCTCGCCAACTGCGGCGTGCCATGTGTCAGTCTGTGGTGCCATTTGCTCCTCGATTGCCCTGAATACCAGCATGTCTTGATACAGTTGAAACAGTTCTTCATCATTTAGCTTCATCGGTCACCTCCTATCACGCCAGCTAATCCTTGCCATACCTGCTGCAGGTGGTTAACTTGGTTGGCTTAGCTTAGCGGTAAGTACTTTATAACTGCTTATCATGATTTTGTCAACAATTAGCGGTGTGGGTTTTTACTTATTCTTTGGTTGGGCTAGCGTTTTAGTGAAGTGATATGTCCCGGTCTGTTAGCATTATTAGCTATCCACCCTCCCCACCCGGATTCCGTATCAAGCCTGCCCTGGAAAGGGTATGCAGTCCAGGGTACGGAATGACAGCCCTGGGAAGATTTTTATTAAAGGGCTAGCGCCCTCTTTAACGTCTCGGTTAGTTGTAGCCTTTAGCCTCTATGCTATATTGGGGCGTCAAGAGGGGCGAAGCCCCTCTTGCTTTTCTTCCCCCTCTCCAAGAATGGAGAGGGGGTTAGGGGGGGTGAGGTTGGAAGGTGAAATTGAGTAATCAAGCAAAATGGAACGTTACTTATCAATCTATATTGCGGATAGGCAAAATTAGAGAACGGTGCTAAAATAAGTCGGCAAGTTTCGCCAGTTGCTAAACCCCGGCGGGAAGTATCCTGAGAATCAGGTTAAGGAGGGAATCATGGACATAACCGGATTGAAGGCGGCAGTAATAAAAGGAGTGGATGCTCAAAAGAGTCAACTCAGGGAATTGAGTCTGAAAATACACGCCAATCCCGAGTTGGGTTTCCATGAGGAGAAAGCCGCTGCCTGG
>JACPSA010000108.1 GCA_016193545.1 Chloroflexota bacterium | reverse complement strand
TTTCAGTTGTTCTATGGAAATGATTTTGGCGGCTTCTCTGCCCTTGGGTACTGAAATCGGCTCAACGGCGCGCACGAGCATTACCTTGGGAGAGGCAACTCCTTTAAGCAGAGTTTCGATATGGGGAATCACACATTCCGCTAACTCTGAGCCATCTAGTGGAACCAGAATCTTCTTGTACACCCTTTCCCCTTTCTCTCTTCGATATTACTATTCCCGTCTCTCATTTCACGAATATCTTACTACACTATGTTATCATTGAGCAAAATCAACATCGGCTGCTATTGTCTTCCCTGAGTGGAATTGTTATACTTTTCACCTGGTAGCTTTTCTAGCTGTTCGATAATTGCAGATGATTAGTGATAAGAGCGCCTGGTAGTTTTTATTTATTAAAAGAGGGTGAGATTGCATGGTGCAGGATTTTCTCTGGATAGTCTTCATCGCTGTTTTCGTGGTGGGACTTCTTCTTGATTTATTTGTCTTCCAGCGCAAAGCCCATGTTATTCCGGTCAATGAAGCTCTTAAGCTGGTTGCCTTCTGGGTCTCCTTAGCCATGGGCTTCTTTATTCTTGTCTGGGTTGTTGAGGGACAGGGGAAGGGGCTCGAATTTCTTACCGCTTATCTGGTTGAGTATTCTCTCAGTATCGACAACATGTTTGTCTTTCTGGCGCTTTTTACTTATTTTGCGGTGCCTCGGGAGGCGCAGCGGAAGGTCTTGCTATGGGGTATTCTCGGTGCCATCATCTTCCGGGGAATTTTCATTTTTGCCGGCATTGCTTTAGTTGAGAGATTCCATTTTCTTCTCTATGTCTTGGGGGTGGTTCTGCTCTATACGGCTTATAAGCTGATAGCGCAAAAGGAAAAAGAGGTCAACCCGGAGGAGAACCCGGTGGTCCGACTCGCCCGGAGATTCATACGTGTCGACTCCCAGTATGATGGTGTCAAGTTTTTTAAGAAAATAGACGGATTAAGATACGCTACGCCCCTCTTTATTACCCTGGTGGCTATCGAGGCTATGGACATAATGTTTGCGGTGGATTCAGTGCCGGCGGTATTTGGCGTTACCCTCGACCCTTTCATTGTTTACACATCCAACATATTCGCCATTCTAGGGTTACGGGCGCTTTTCTTTGCACTCGCCGGGCTTTTTTACCTGTTTCGTTACCTTGTCTATGGCCTGTCTATCGTCCTGGCTTTTATAGGCATCAAATTGCTAATCGTTGACCTTTACCATATACCGGTGGCAGTTTCCTTATTGGTGGTAGTGGGTCTAATAGGGGCGTCTGTATTGGCTTCTATTCTGCTGCCCAAGAAGGAGACAGCCGAAGCACCGGTTCTGGAGTCCCCTCCGAAGGAAAAGTGAGGCCTGGCTTCTCCGTGGGCTAATCTACCGTGAGAGTGGACCGATTCCCATACCGGTCATAATCGCCAGCATTATGGCGGCGGCCATTACCGAACCCACCTGCCCACCGGTATTAGCTCCGATGGCATGCCACAGCAAGAAGCTTTTCGGATTTGCCTTTTGCCCTTCTTTTTGTACCACTCTGGCGGACATCGGGAAAGCTGAGGTACCGGCCGCGCCGATTAAGGGATTTATTTTACCCTTTGTTATTACCCGCATTAGTTTGCCCAGCAGGACTCCGGCTACAGTGTCAAGAGAAATGGCAATCAGTCCCAGCATAAACACCAGTATTGTCTGCCAGCGCAGGAAATCGCCACCGAGCATTGAGGCACCGATGCAAAGCCCGAGGAAGAGGGTTACTACGTTAACCAGCGCCCCCTGCGAAACATCTGCCAGCCTGGCGACGACACCGGACTCCTTAAGAAAGTTCCCCAGCATCAGCATACCCATTAACGGCGCCCCCGTGGGCGCAATAAGTATCGTGATTATGCCGGCTACTACCGGGAAAAGAATCTTAACTCTCCGGGAGACCTTTTTTTCGCCTGGTGCCATCAGCGTGGCGCGCTCTGTTTTACTGGTTAAGGCTCTCATGATGGGGGGCTGGAGAATCGGTACCAGAGACATATAGGAGTAAGCGGCGATTGATACTGCCGGTAGCAAATGAGGAGCAAATTTAGAGGTGACATAGATAGCGGTGGGACCATCCATGGCACCGATGATGGCGATGGAAACTGCCTCCTGCCTGGCAAATCCAAGAGCCAGGGCTAAAAAGAGGGTCAGAAATATGCCAAACTGTCCGGCGGCGCCAAAGATAAGGACGATAGGGTTAGCCAACATAGGGCCAAAATCAATCATGGCGCCAAGACCCAGGAAAAGGAGGACCGGGAATAGCTCGGTCAGAATACCGGATATATAGAGCAGATTAATAACCCCGCCTTCATCGCGGGCTGATAAACCGCTTAAAGGAAGATTGCCTAGAATAACGCCAAAGCCAATGGGTATCAGTAGTAGCGGCTCAATGTTTCGACTAATGGCCAGGTAGAGAAGAACGGAGCCCAGCCCAATCATGATAGCATTTTGCCAGCTAAGGTTGCTGAAACCTTGTGCCAGGCTATTAAGTGCTGACAGCCAGACTTCCATGGAAAGTCCCCCTGTCTACATCTTGAAGTCTCACCCGGGTCTGGTTTTGGTCTCCTCTTCTTTACGGAAAGGGAATAGTTTAATCAGCAGGCGAATGACCCAACCCAATAAATAAAGGGTAAGCAGGGTGACTGTCATTCCTATGACCATCATGGTCAGACCAAAGCCCCAGTCCAAGTATTGCCTCCTGGGTGTCCCTTTATTTATTCTCAGCTTTTAGAGGTATGGTGAATGCTCCGCCGAATCGATTTAGCGGGTGCAACGGATGGGAAGCCGGCGACCTGGCTAAGTTAGTATTCAATGATGGCTATCAGATTGCCGGTCTCTACCATCTGCGCCGCCGCCACTTTTAGCTGGGTAATTTTGCCGGCTACCGGAGCCAATATCGGGTTCTCCATCTTCATCGATTCGATGAAGCAGATGACATCCCCCTCCTGGACCGTGTCCCCCACTTTGACTTCAACGGTGGTAATCTTACCGGTTATCGGGACCTCGATAATTTCCTGTGCCAATTTTAGACTCCTTTTGTGTGCTCATTTAATAGTGGCTGCCAGCTAGTCTAGCAAAACAAAAGGGCGGGTAATTCATCTGTTTCCCCGCCCTTTCTATGGCTCTCCGGCTTGGTTAGTCATCGTAATCTACGGTTTATCGTCTTTGTCTGAGGCACCCACGGATGCTAGTTCGGCACTAATCCCACCGGGCAACCCGATAGAAATCTGATTTTCCTGAAGGTCTACTACGACTAGAGCATAGGTTTCTATTGTTATCTCACCCTCGATAGAACTTTCCTTGTCTGCGATTGCTCTTTCTATTTCCGGTTTCAGGTCCTTGGAGCATTCGACAATCAGCGAATTGTCTGACTTCAACTCCAGTTTGCGTACCCCCTGGATTCCCTTGATGGCTTCGGTGACGGCAGATATAGTTTCTTTTGGAGCTTCTTTGAGCTTGGCCTTTACTTCAAAAACGTCCTTACGGTCTCTGAATTCACCCCTTAGCAGTGAATCAGAGAGTTTATCTTCAACCATATCCTGAATCACCCGGCGCAGCGGCCGAGCTCCGAAGACCTCGTCGTAGCCCTTCTCACCCAGGAAATCTTTGGCGCTATCGGTCACCTCAAGCTTGATTCCTTTTTCGGTTAGTTGCTTGGTTACGGTAGCCAGCATCAAATCGACTATTTTGCGGATGTGTTCCTTGTTCAGCGAATGGAATACAATCACGCCGTCAATGCGGTTAAGGAATTCCGGACGGAAGGTCTTCTTCAATTCATCGAGTAACTTGTCCTTCATCCTATCGTAGTCCATTTTCTGAGCTTTAACTTCATTACTGCGCGAAGTAAAACCGATTGAAGTTCCCTTTCTGATAAGCTCGGCGCCGATGTTGCTGGTCATGACGATAATGCTGTTGCGGAAATCGACCCGCCGTCCTCTCGAGTCAGTTAAGTGACCATCATCGAATATCTGCAGCAGTATGTTAAATACGTCAGGGTGTGCCTTTTCAATTTCATCGAGGAGTATGCAACAATATGACTTGCGCCTCACTGCCTCGGTCAACTGTCCGCCTTCGTCATAGCCAATATAGCCTGGCGGTGCCCCGACTAACCGGGACACGGTGTGTCTCTCCTGATATTCTGACATATCGAGCCTGATGAGAGTATCCTCGCTGCCGAACATAAACTCGGCTAGAGCTCTGACCAGCTCGGTCTTGCCGACGCCGGTCGGTCCCAGGAAGATGAAGTTGCCGATGGGGTGTCTGGGGTCTTTGAGTCCGGCTCGAGCCCGCCTGACTGCTTTAGCTACGGTATTTATCGCCTCATCCTGACCGATAATACGCTTGTGTAAGGCTTCCTCCATGTGTAGTAGACGGGTGGTCTCGTCACCGCTTAATTGCACTACCGGAATTCTGGTCCACATGCTGACCACTTCGGCGATGTGTTCGGCAGTCACTACCGGCTTGTCCTGGGTTACTGCAGTCTGCCACTGCTGCTCCAGCCCCTTTGTCTTTTCCTCAATCTGAAGCTCCCGCTGACGCAGCTCAGCCGCATAATCATACTGCTGGTTAGCCAGAGCCGCCTCTTTATCCTTGCGTATGGTGTCTTCAACTACCTTGGCTTCTTTCAAGGTGATAGGTAGCACCCGGTGCTTAATTCTGACTCTGGATGCGGCTTCATCGACGAGGTCGATAGCTTTGTCCGGCAGAAAGCGGTCGGGTATATATCTGGCGGCTAAAGTGGCGGCGGCTTTCAAAGCCTCATCACTTATGGTCAATTTATGGTGTTCTTCGTAGCGTTGCTTCACGCCACGTAAAATCTCCAGAGTTTCTTCGACGGAAGGTTCTTCTACCAGTACCGGCTGAAAGCGACGCTCCAGGGCTGCATCCCGCTCGACATGCTTGCGGTAATCGTCAAGGGTGGTTGCCCCGATGCACTGCAGCTCGCCTCTGGCCAGTGATGGTTTGAGGATACTGGCGGCATCAACTGCGCCTTCAGCGGCGCCGGCGCCGACGATAGTGTGGAATTCGTCAACAAAGAGTATGCAGTTACCGGCGGTCTTTATTTCTTCAATTATTTTCTTGAGCCGCTCTTCAAACTCACCGCGGTATTTGGTGCCGGCGACCACGGCGGCCATATCCAGGGTGATTAACCGCTTGTCCTCTAAGGTCTCGGGGACGTCATTGGTGGCAATGCGGTGAGCCAATCCTTCGACGATGGCCGTTTTACCCACTCCCGGTTCGCCGATGAGGGCCGGATTGTTTTTGGTGCGGCGGCTGAGGATTTGAGTTACCCGTTCAATCTCTTTTGCCCGGCCGATAACCGGGTCGAGCTTGCCGGCGCGAGCGGCGGCGGTCAGGTCGATGCCCAGTTGGTCCAGAAGCGGAGTCCGGTTGGCGCTGCGTGCCGTCTTGGTTCTGGGCAAACCCTGGCTGGGAATGCGGGTTATTTCTGTCCGCGCCTGCTCAAGGGTGATGCCGAAGCTCTCCAGTACCCCTGCGGCTATGCCTTCGCCTTCATGCAGCAGGCCGAGCAGGAGGTGTTCGGTACCAATATAACTGTGACCCAGGTGACGGGCTTCATCAATGGCCAGTTCAATGACCCGTTTCGCCCGGGGAGTGAGGCCGATTTCACCACTGGTGGCTTTCTCGCCGCGCCCGATGATATATTCCACGGCGGAACGTACTTTGGTCAGGCTGGCACCCAGGTTAATGAGGACCTTAGCGGCGACGCCTTCCTCTTCCCGTATCAGGCCCAGCAAAATGTGCTCGGTGCCAATATAGCCGTGGTTAAGGTGCTGGGCTTCTTCCTGAGCCGCAGTGAGAACTCGGCGGGCTCTTTCTGAGAATTTCTCGAATCGGCTAGTCATTTTTCTACTCTTAGAATCGGCTGATAATTACTATCCTCTATTATTATAGAGTAACTTCTGTAATAAAGCAACTGATGCTTAAGGTCACCGGGCAGGCAGGAACTGGTCTCGTCTCGATATTGTTAGCGAAGCCTCCCAGCAGTGGCATATTTTCCACAAGGAGTTACCCCCTCAGTATCGTCTGCGCTGAGGCGTTTCACTGCCGTGTTCGGGATGGGAACGGGTGGTTCCACCTCGCTCTAACCACTAGGAGGCTTCAACTTAGTCTATTGTAGCACATCATCGGCAATAAGAAAAGTACCCTGGCTATGATATTGTTTATTAATCTCACCAACCTCACCCCCTTAATCCCCCTCTCTTACTTACACTCCCCTTCCCTTACGAAGAGCTTTGTATCAAAAGTCATTCTGGAGGAGCGGCCTGCCCGCCGCACACCTGCTCGCCGTACAAGACTTTGGCAGGCGAGAGGCTTTGGTAGGCGGGGGATAGGTTACTAAATGACTTTCTCGCTATGATATTTCTCCGTCAGGTACACCAGAGCCCGGCAGGGCTGTAAAACTAGCCTTTTCTTTCCAGAAGTTCAATGAGCACGTTCTCCGGACCCCACAGGAAAGCTATCTTAATGCCGGGGCGTACCTCTCTTATCTCATCCCGGAACCTGGCTCCTTTTGCCTTTAAATCAGCCACGGCGGCTTCGATGTTGTCGGTCCTGATGCCGAAGTGCTCCAGCCCGTAACCGGGGGTTGAGGAGGAGGTGGTGGCTGGTTCAGCCGGAGGTCTCTGACCTAAGAGGATTCTGGTGCCGTTAAAGTCGAGCTCCCGGTTATTGACTATCTTAGCCTTGAACATCTTTTCGTAGAATTGAGCTGTTTTGTCACTATCGGGACCAATTAAATGAATGTGGTCAAACGAGTAATTGGGCATTGGAACACCCCCCTTAAATGCTGTTTGTCTTTAATTCGACAGGTTTAGTGTAGAACTTTCGGAATAAGCCGTCAAATTTGTTGGCCTGACCGATTTCCTCTTTCTTGAAGGAAGATATGGAGGGATTTAAAATCCCCCTTAATCCCCCTTTGGGCTTTGTATCAAATGTCATTCTGAGGAGCACATTCGCTTCGCTCAGTGTAAACTCCGCGACGAAGAATCTCAGGGTGGGGTTGGCGATACAAAGATAATCCCCACCGCCCTGAGACCCTTCGCTACGCTCCAGGGTGACAGGAGGAAGTCACTTTTGATACAAGACCCCCCTTTGGCAAAGGGGGATAACAACCTCTCCCTTTTGTAAAGGGAGAACGAGAGGGATTTAAAAAAGGGGGGAATAAAAAGAAAGAGGGGTTTTTGCCCCTCTTAAAATCTCTCTGTTTATAGCGTGCTACGCTACCAGAGACTACTCCAGTCCATGACCTCACTGGGTTTGGGTGTGTTCGCCAGTGTTTCCTCCAGGCCGTCTACCAGCGTGTTGCACTCTGCCAGCAATTCGTCACAGCGTTTGAGGTGTTTTTCGGCAGCTTTCTGGTGCTGATTAGGCTGAGCCGTGGTAAACCAGAGCATCTGGGAGTGATAGATATGATAGATGACCTTAGCGTGGTCTTCAGCGCCGTCAGTGGCTTCGTTATCCTTTTCAGGATTTTGCAGACTCCGTAGGTAGGCTTTCCATCTGGCTGATGGAAACAACTACGGTGCTCCTCTGGCAAGCGCCACATCCATTAATAATATTATCCGCTACCCGGTTGAAAAAGTCAACGTGATAAATCGGTCATGGTTTGCCTCTCTCGTCATTGCGAGCGTAGCGAAGCAATCCGTTTCTCAAAATTCCCCTTCGAAATCCATCCCCCTAACCCCCTTCCTTTACCAAAGGAAGGGGGGAGTTTTTTGAGAGGGGCTAGCGCCCCTCTCCGCAAGCTACTCCCTCTTTGGAGGTATACGCTACTCCCTTTCGTAAATGGAGATAGAGAGGGATTTCAAATGGGGAAGGGGAGAAAAAGAGAGATGGGCGAGAGCGCCCCTCTTAGACGACCGGTAGAAAAGTGCCCGGTGCTACCGCAACCGCTTGATGAGTTCTTCACGAGGAATGTTATTCCAGAGGCTTACTTTAGCAATAATGTCACTGAGGGTGCCTTTGGCGATGACTTTGTGTGCCGGAATGGTGATAGCATGCTCACCCAAAATGGTAATCTTCTTCAGGCGGATGTGACTGCCCCGTTGTCTTACTTCCTCATAGCCGAGAGCCTTGAGGATTTTGACTACGTCGCTCCCGCTAACTTGAGGAAGTCTTGGCATTGGCCAGCTTTACCTCGGATAGAGTCAGAATAGTAATCGGCTCATCTATGTCGCCGTAGTGTGCGGAAACCGCTTTCTCGATGTTTTTCTGTAGCTCGTCCAGAGTTTTGCCCTGGGTAAATATATCCTCTCCGATGCCCCGGGCGCACCAGGACTCACCATCAAAGTAAGTTTCTATCTTTACCAGCATGTCTCATACCCCCAACTCTCGAATATTATAGCATAAACATAGCATAAACGCCTGGTTGTTGGCTCTCTACGGACAAACCCCATCCTTCCTGTCATCACGAGCGGAGCGAAGTAATCTATTTTCAAAATCCCCCTTAATTCCACCTTTGTCAAAGGGGGAAATACTTACCTCTCCCTTTGGTAAAGGCTTGCCCTGAGCCTGCCGAAGGAGAGCGAGAGGGATTTTAAAAGGGGGAAGAAAAAGAAAGAGGGGTTTCCGCCCCTCT
>JACPSA010000105.1 GCA_016193545.1 Chloroflexota bacterium | reverse complement strand
GTTAGGGGGTGAGGTGAAGATAATTTTGAGTAATCAAGTTGGAAAGTTATTTTATCGGTCCTAGTAGGGGAATTGGAGGACGGATGAAGGTTCAATCTCTCTGGCTTGGCTGTGATGGTTAATAATGTCGTTTAGCGAAAAGCGGCGCCACCAGAATATCCGTTGGAGCGTGGTCATCGGTTAGCAGAATAAGCTCTCTTGCGGCCAGGTACTGCTCCAGTTTAGTTTCGTTGTAGGGGTCACCGATAAGTTTTATTTTCCCGTTGCCGGTGACAAATGCTCGATAGTCGGTAAGGTCTATTCTCTGGTCAGTAGCGGCGATGACGAAGGTATCTATTTCCATATCATCCCAGCTTCCGCCTGTATTAAAGAGATAGACATAGTTAAAGGCTTGCTTGAGCGTATGGACGAAAGAGGGCATATATCTTCCATTTTTATAATCGTCAACAATATTAACCAGGTAAACGCCATCCTCTGCCATGTTGTCCTTCACCAGTTTAGCGAATTCTACCGTTGTCAAATGGTAGGGAGTGGAGCGGTCATTAAAGACATCGCCAATAACGATATTGTACTTGTCTTCTGGTTTTCGCTGAATGAGGAAAAAGCGTGCATCTTGATTGTAGGTCTTAATGCTTGTTTCTAGTGGTAAGCCCAGTTCTTCATGGGCTATTTCTGTTACTACGGGGTCGATTTCCACTACTTCATTGATACTTTTGGGGTAGACAATCTCCAGGTAAAGTGGGAAGGTATATCCCCCACCGCCAAGGTGAAGCGTCCTGGGTGACTGGTTTGCCCTGGTGAGATACCTGGTAATTTCATCGAAGACCTGGACATATCTGTAGACCAGAACGGCCGGATTGCCCGGGCTATTGTAGCTATGAACCAGGTTATCCAGGCGCAACACTTTGATGTTTGCACCACCTTCAGAAACTTGAATAGTATAGTAATTCGACTCTCTGGTGTACTGCTCTTGCCAGGATTCCCGCAACTGGAAAAGAAAGGTGTAAGTCAGTATTACTTCTACAATACCCATCCACATAATGAAGTTTTTCAAGGAGAAGTTCCACTTGCCTGGAACTCTCCAGGTGAACCAAATAGTTACTCCGGTCAGAATCAAAATAGCTCCTACCAGCCAGACTGTCGTTCTGGTGCCGAACCAGAGGATGAAGTAAAAACCGGTCATAAAGGTGCCCAGGATAGAGCCGGCGGTAGAACAGGCATATATGGTACCCACGATGCCGCCGGTCTGTTCAAGGTTAGCCAGGGTTAGTTTGATGACCAGTGGTGAAACCATACTGAGGACAATGGCTGGCAGGAAGAAAATCAATGATGTTTTCAGAGTGATATTCCACACCACCGGCAGGTTGCTAAACAAGTCCGGGGAGGTGGCTACTTTGGTCGCCGGCAGAATGGCGATGGTTAGTAGTCCACCGAGTAAGAAAATGCTGGCTAACACTAAAGGTGAGGGGTGCTTATCGGCTATTCTGCCTCCGAAGTAATTACCCAGGGCGATGCCAGCCAGAATAACCCCGATAATGCTTGTCCAGGTATAGAGTGAGACGCCGATGTGAGGGGCCATTATTCTGGACGCAATGAGCTCGATTACCATTACGCAGAAGCTGCTGATAAAAGCGATTGTATTTGCTTTCCACAGTAGGGCGATACGATTCATAATAGACTCCAGCAGTTGCTTAAGACATATTAGCACGGAGGAGGGATGGTAACAATATTTTAAAATGTGGCGAATTTTAATCTGGCTCTAGGTGGAAGTCAATTATCTATCTCTATAAACCTCACCCCCTTTTATCCCCCTCTCCTTAAAAGGAGAGGGGGAAGAATGATGAGAAGAGGGGCGGGTGCCCCTCTTAGACGCCCCGTTAATTCAACCTCTTCAAGGGAGGGGGAGAAGTAATGGAAAGAGGGGTTTCGCCCCTCTTAAACGCCCCGCTAGTTCAACCCTTAATAATGTCTATCAGGAAATCTCCCTTAGTGAGGCTGTCCGAAAACGTTTACTAATCCGTCATTCTGGCGTAGGCCAGAATCCAGTATTGCTACCTCACCTGGATGCCGTGCCTGCACACCGAAGTGCGTTACGGCACGCAGGCGTGTCAAGCACGGAATGACAATTTTCGGACACTATCAGATAGAGAGGGATTCAAAATCCGAGGTTGTCCAGAAACTGTCATTGCGAGACCATTCCGACGAAGTCGGAAGGCGAAGCAATCTGGGTGGGGCGTGACCCCATCTATCCGGATTGCCACGGGCTTCGCCCTCGCAATGACAAGGAAACCTTTTTCAGGAATAATAAAAGAAGGGAGGTCGCCCTGAGGCGACCTCCCTTGGTATGCGTCGGGTATTGCCCGTCAGGCTAGAACTAGGCTACACGTCTGGTTCTAACAATCAGGACGATGAGGGCGATAATCAGTACCGCACCAATGCCGATTATCATCCACAGCAGATAGCTTGGAATTGGCTGTGCTGGGCCGGGTACCGGTACCTGCACGGTTACTATCTGTGGTGGGGGTGTTGGTGGAGTCGGTGTGATTACTACTGGTGGCGTCGGTTCAACTGGTTTAGCCTCAGTAGTAAAGATACTGGTCTGCCAGGGGCCACGGTCAGTTGTCTTGGTGCCGGTTACGGCTCTGACTCTGACGTAGTAGGTGGTGCCGTAGCGCAGCCCATCACTGGCTACCGTCTGATAGAAGGTGGCACCTCTAGCTACGGTGTGGCTCCAGTCGAGTATGGCGAAGGTCAGGTCTTCCGAAACCGCAATCTCAAAGCCGCCGGTAGCGGTCTTGTCTGCCGTCCAGACGATGGTTGGCAGAGTCGAGACGCCTACGGCTCCCTTTACCGGGGAGGTGATAGCGAATGGAAGCGGAGGCGCGATAGTGAAGCTGCGAGCCGCTGAGAACGGGCTATACAGCGGACCATCGACCGCAACCCTGACTCTCCAGTAGTAGGTAGAGCCGGGGTTAAACTCGGCTACCTGGCTTATTGTGGTCGTCCCTGGGACAGTGGTCGTTGTGGCCGGCACGACGATTGTGGTTATGCCACCCGCATTATCCGTGGAGGTATAGGTATAGGTGGCGGTGGTTTCGGTCACGGTGGTTGTTACCGTGGTGACCGCGCCGGTGGGACCAACTACCTTGGCGATGGAGTTTGAGTCGATACCCGAGAAGGTTATGTCGGAGACGATGCCGCTAAAAGCGGAGTCGGCAGCAATCTGAAGCTGCATCTTGGTGATGGCGCTGTCAGCGTACCGTGACCAGACGAAGGTAACATTGTAAGCCTTGCCTGTGTCCGGATTCACCGCGACTTCGATTTTATCGGCGGGTGAGGTCAGTGTTGGACCAACTAGGGCTATCGGGTCGAACATGCTTACCAGCGAGTCGGTACTGTTGGTGTTGACAAACCACAGCTTGGGTCCGTCTTTAAATGTCGGAGATGTCTTCAGTGCCTGCGGTGCCGCAGCGGCCCCTAAAGCGCTGCTGGGAGTCTTATTGCTCCACAGCGCCAGGTCAGAGCTATCCACCGTCGGCGTCAGGTTCAGCGCCCGGTGCAGAGCACTGGTGGTGGCGCTACCAGTTAAGACATAGATAACGGTGCCAACCCTGTCCATACCGACAACAACATCAGTTGTGGCAACGGTGGGACCTCGGCTGGACCAGGTCTGGGTAGCTTGCTGTGCCTTACCCCGCTTAACTGATGTGCCCACGCCGACATAGACGTTATTGTTGGTGGCGTAGTCTTTGTCAGCGACGATGAAGACGGTGCCGCTTCCCGGGCTGGTTACGGCACGGGTAAAGCTAGCGCCGGCGTCCTTGGAGAAGGCGATATAGTCAGTACCGCCCACCAGGATATCGTTGTTGGTCGCCAGGTTGATGTTTTTAGCGACGAGGCCGTCAAGGCCTACCTCGGTTCCCCAGCTAGCCCCGGCATCGATGGTCTTGGAGTACTGGCTGGCAGATACGGCGTGGACAATATCAGCTGTCTGAGCGATAAGGTCCACGACGGATGACAGCTTATAGACCGGGATTTCCGTCCAGGATGACTTGCCCCCGTTCTTGCTTACCCAGATATTATTGGTGCCCTTGGAAGCAATGTAGACGGCTTCGATATTCTCGGGAGCTACGCGCACCATGAAGTCGGCATTGGCTGTGGCCAGGTCCCTCTTACTGAATACGCGGGTCCAGGTGGTCCCTGTCTTGGACCAGAGGCTGACATCGTTGGTGGTAGCCGTGGTGTCGTAGGTGGTCAGGTAAACCCTGCTGCCATCACTATTGACGGCAACATCGGCGAAGTTGGTTACGGTGGTGTCAATCAGGCTGATGTCGTTCCAGGAGTTGCCGCTATCGGTAGAAACGGCAAAGGCGCTCTCATCGCCTGAGGTTCCAGCCACAGCGGTCGTTCCCGACCAGGCAACCCGTGTATTCGAGGTACCGCCCGGTTGCTTGAGGGTATTGATTCGTTCGAACCTGGGGTCGGTTGCCATTGGAGCCAGAGAAACATAGACCTTGGCTTCATCGTAATCGCCCGCCAGCAGCTTGCCTGATTTGTCATAGGCCAGGCTGCCGATGGGTCCTTCATCACCGGAGCTCCAGGTCTCCAGTTTCTTGGCAAAGGAGTCGACGACGCGCACTGCACCGCCCCCGGCAGTCCCGGCGACGGCGACGAAGGCAATACGGTCACCCTCGTTGGTGCCGCTGAAGGTATCCATCAGGGCGATTGAGGCGGCGGCAATGGTGCCGGTCCACACCTCAAACTTGCTCTGGATGGCGATACCAGTTCCCCAGTCAGCGGTGAGGAAGGAGATTTCCTTGTTCCAGGTGTAAGCCCCTGTCTCGTGGCGGAAAGCCTGGAAGTAGACCGGGGCGCCAGCAGTGCTGTTCCCGCTGATGACGGTGATAATCTTGTCCGTAGCGAACTTGGGCGAGAACTTGACTGCGGCAACTACTGTTTGAGAAGCGGTAGCATTACCAGTGGTACTATTGTACCTTGGCTGCCAGTTTTCAGCCATGGCCAGCTTGATGGTCCACAGTTCAGCCGCCCCGCCAGTGGTGGTACCACCAGCGGCAACATAGCGTACCCCGGATACTGCCGGCGATATATCAATGGAGGTGACGGTGGCGCCGGTGGCCGGTATCAGCAGGTTAGACCAGCTGGCGCCGCCAGTGCTGGAATAGTAGACTGCTCCGTCGTTAGCAACCATAGCCACGATGTTGGCGTCATCAGCGGCCACTGCTACCAATGAGATGGATAAGGTGGTGGGGTAGTCGGTGGAAGCATTCAGGCTGCTCCAGGACGCCCCGGCATTGGTTGGCTTGTGGGTGGTATTGGTTGGGCTGATGGCGGTGGCAGCGTACATGGTGCTGCCGCTAACCGCCAGGCTAACGACGTCAACACCTGCTGGACCCAGGATATTATCCTCGGTCTTGGGGTAACTGCTCTCGGCGCTTACTGAAAGCGTGCCGGCTGATGCTGGCGTAGCCAGCGTTATCAGGCTGGCAAGCATCATCAGGCTTAAACCTACCCCTAATATTCTAGAAAATTTTTTATTCACGACCTTTAAAGATTCCTCCTAAATTTGATATGGGCTGTCTCCATATTGGTTACCTATTTGAGAATAAGGAGACAGGGTTGTTACTTTGCGTAAATTCGAGTTGATTGACTCGTTCTCCTCCGGGTCGGCATCAATGTATCCGACTCAAAGAGTCTCCGACCTTTCGGACTCTGACCATGGCATCACCTCCTTACCTTGTTATTCAGGTCAACAAAGACCTCGGGTAGCTAGGCTACCCTGGATAGTATTATAGCATACATTCATACCTTGTCAAGAGTCTACATAAAGTTTTTTAAAAGGTTGTTTAGTAGCCTCAGTTATTAATAACGCCCAAACCGCCAATTGGTTAGTAACACTTACCTCTTGTCAATTATTCTTCCCCTTTAAGTGGGGGGCACCAATCATTCATCCCCCTTTGTAAAGGCACTGGTCCGGGACGGCCTGTTTTTTCATCGCCGACTCATGATGGACTGCCAAAGGTTAGGTCTCACAGGCCGCGTTCTGGAGATTGATGGAAAGATCCGAGGATACACCTTCGGAGCGCCCGCGTCTCCTCGCGTTTTTTGCGTCTTCCTGGAGATAGCGGATCCGGCCTTCCCAGGAGGGAATCAGGTGCTGTTTCGAGAATTCTGCCGGGAAATGGAGACGTACCTGTTCATCAATGCGATGGGAGACGACGGATTGCCAGGATTGCGCAGGGCAAAACAGGCCTGCCGGCCTGTCGGAATGGTTAAAACATTTATCCTGGAGCTGACGGGAGTCGAACCCGCGACCTCCTGAGTGCGATTCAGGCGCTCTCCCAACTGAGCTACAGCCCCCTGCTAATCGTGGAGGTCATGGTCACCGGCATATTTCTTCCCGTTGTATGGATCTGCGGAGATCACATCACCTGTCCACGCCTCAGTCAGCGACACCTTTTTACCGCTATAGCTTCCAGCTTTACG
>JACPSA010000104.1 GCA_016193545.1 Chloroflexota bacterium | reverse complement strand
TCGGAGGCTAGGCGCTGGATAACCTGGGCTAATATTTCCTGAGCTTTTCGGTCAGCTTCTTCTTTTAGCTTATGCTCCCAATCTCGAAGGCGTCTTGAGGATTCCTCTTTCATTTCACCTTCTATCTTTTCCAGCAAGACATTCTTGGCATCGGCGGTGGTCATACTGGAGACCAGCTCAAGCTGCTTCAATTGGCGGTCTTTGATAGCGTTAACTTCAGCGCGGATGGTCTCTATCCCCTTTTCTTTGTTGGTCAGATTGCGGTCACGCTGCTCGACACCTTCCAGCCGGCGCTCCAGGGTCTCCGTCTTGCTGGCCAGGCGGTTCTCCTGACGCTGTAGTTCAGAGCGTCGTTCGCGATGCTCGTTTTCAGCAGTTGTCTTGATTTTATCGGCTGCCTGTTTGGCTTCACGGAGTATCTCCTTGGCCTCATTCTGCGCTTCGGCTGCGGTTCGAGCCGCCTTCCTCTGGGCAACGCGAAGCTGGTAAGTGATTGACATGCGCCGAAAAACGAAGACAATTATGCCCCCGAGTATCACACCGATAATAAAAACAGCGGCTAGTGCTACGTAAACTAATCCTGTTTCCATTTTCCCTCACTTTCCGGCTTTAAGCCGGGGTAGCTAGAGTTAGCGTCTTTTTCCTGCCACAGCCGTTCCACGATGCGGTTTATTACCTCATAGTTAAATCCGCGTCGCTTTAAGAAATCGCCTAATCGGCGCTGAAAGTCTTGGTGCTCGCATCGGGATAAGCGGTAAGCTTTGCTCCGGGCGGCACGGTAGGCATTGTCCTCATCGTCAATAGTGCCCACTACTTGGTCGATGATATCGCTGGCTACACCCTTCCGCCTCAACTCCAGCCCGGTTAGCCACCGGCTGCGCGGACTGAACGTTTCCCGGTTCTCTTTCCAGAACTGAGCGAAGGTCATATCGCCGCCTAACCTTTGCTCCTTTAGCCTGGCAATCACTGTTTCTTGAGTGTCACTATCAAAACCGCGCTGGCTGAGTTTTGTTCTTAGCTCTGATTCACTTCGGGGGCGGTAGCTGATGTAGTTGATGGCGGCATCGAGACAACGCTGACAGTGGTCAGACTCAGCCAACGCCTTAATCTGTTCGGCTGACAACTCCTGCCCGACTCGCAGCCTTTCTTTAGCGACAACCTCAGCTTCCAGGCTGAAAGCCAGTTTGCCTTCAAGAAATATATTGGCCCGCTTTCTCGGTCCTTTTATAATGCGGAGAGCGGTAATCTTACTCATCGAGTTAGTTTCTACCTCCGCTAACAAATAAAGCTGAGGTTATATGCCTCAGCTTTGCATATATTATTTTGACTATTTCCGGTAAGCTATTAGCTTGGAATTTTACTTAATCTTCTAATCACTGCCCAGAAGATGAGTGCTGCCGGCTGCTGAGGCTCTAATCCGCTGACCAATCTCCTGGGCAAGTTCAGGATTCTGAGATAGGTATTGCTTGGCATTTTCCCTGCCTTGCCCTAGACGGGTGTCACCATAGGAGAAAAAGGCACCGGACTTGCTTACCAGCCCCAGCGTGATGCCGAGGTCAATAAGGTTACCCTCCTGGCTTATGCCGTGGTCAAACATGATGTCAAACTCGGCGCTTCTAAAAGGAGGGGCTACCTTATTCTTCACTACCCTAGCCTTGATATGGCTGCCTATTGCCTCGGTTCCCTGCTTGATTGTGTCGGCACGCCTCAGGTCGATTCTAACCGAACTGTAGAATTTCAGAGCTCTGCCACCGGGTGTTACTTCCGGATTACCGAAGACAATACCAACTTTTTCTCGTAACTGGTTAATGAATACCACCGCTGTTTTTGTTTTGCTGATAGTGGCAGCCAGTTTTCTTAGGGCTTGCGACATCAAACGGGCTTGTAAGGCAACATGGGTATCCCCTATCTCTCCCTCGATTTCAGCCTGGGGTACCAGAGCAGCGACGCTGTCAATGATTATTATGTCAACAGCTCCGCTCCTGACCAGCGCTTCGGCAATCTCCAGAGCTTGTTCCCCCGTGTCCGGTTGGGATATTAGCATCTCGTCGACATTGACCCCGCAGCGCTTGGCATAGGCAGGGTCCAGCGCATGCTCGACATCAATATAAGCCGCAGTGCCTCCCTGCTTTTGCGCTTCAGCAATAACATGTTGACCCAGGGTGGTCTTTCCGGATGATTCAGGGCCAAATATCTCGGTAATCCGTCCTTTGGGAATACCCCCTACCCCTAAGGCCAGGTCTAGTGCCAGTGAACCACTGGGAATAACCTCCACCGCTGCTAGGGCGGCCGACTCACCTAATTTCATTACCGCCCCTTTGCCAAACCGTTTTTCAATCTGGCCGATGGCTAGCTCCAGTGCCTTCCCTTTCTCTGTAGTCATACTCGCCTCGACATAATGATAGCATAGCCAATCCGTTAAAGCAAGAGAATATACAAGTTATTTACTAACCCATCTTCCACTCCCTCCTTCTCTGACTTTACTATCAGCCATATTGAGCGCTATAATTGTCCGTAGATTATTAAGGCTTGTTTTCAGTAATAACGCTGGTATCGGGTATTGCCCGGAGGTCATGGTTGTGAAAAAAGTCGGTATTCTTTACCATCCCATGAGAGAGGTGGCCTGTGTCCTGGCCCAACAACTGGAAGAGTTTTTAGGTTCTAAAGGCTTTCCTGTTTGGTCGTGCTCTGCCTGGGAAGATGAGACCGCCAGGATTCAGGTGAATGGCACCGATTTAATTGTTACCATCGGTGGCGATGGAACTATTCTGCGGGCAGCGCAGATAGCAATTTGCGGTCTAACTCCTATTATCGGGATAAACCTGGGTAGGCTGGGCTTTATGACCGAGCTTAGTGTTGACGAATCTAAAAAGAAGTTAGTGGCTTTGTTGGCCGGGGAGGGCTGGTTTGACGAGCGATCTCTACTTGATGTCGAGCTTTTCTTATCCGGTGAGGAGGTAGAACCGTCCCGTCGATTTTGTGCTTTGAACGATATCGTCATGGCACGGGGGGCAGTAGCCCGGGTAATCAATGTCGAAGCTAGCATTAATGGGGAGCCGTTGACCACCTACAAGGCCGACGGGGTGATTGTAGCCACGGCTACCGGCTGCACCGGTTACTCGCTGTCTGCCGGTGGGCCTATCCTGAATCCGCGGGCTAAAGAATTCTTGCTGCTGCCGATATTGCCTCACCTTAGTTCAGCCTACACAATGGTATTATTGCCTACCGATGAAGTTACGCTGCGTGTCAGCACTATAGCGCCGGCGACACTGAGCGTTGACGGCCATATCAATCTACCGTTATCGAATGGGGCGGTGGTCAGGGTGAAACATAGCGCTAATACGCTTCGCTTTTTGAGAATTCACCCTGAAACCTCTTTCTACAGTACTTTGGAACAGAAACTGAAAGGGAAGCAGTGAGTTGAAACGAGTAGAAAAAGCCAGAATCAGTGATGCTGTCCAGATGCATCAGTTAATCAATTATTTTGCTGACAAGGGCGAGATGCTGGCGCGTCCCCTGAGCGAAATATATGAGAATATCCGGGATTTTTTTGTGGTTAGAGAGGGCGAACGCGTGATTGCCTGTGCGGCGCTCCATGTCAACTGGGCAGACCTGGCTGAGATAAAGGCAGTGGCGGTAGCCGAAGAGAGCCAGCGAAAAGGTGTCGGCGACCAGCTTATTGCTGCCTGCCTTGAAGAAGCCAGAGAGCTTGGCATCCCCACCGTTTTTTGCCTGACCTATAAGCCTGTCTTCTTTGAGAGGTTCGGCTTTACTCAAGTAGATAAAATGGAGCTACCGCAAAAGGTATGGAATGAATGTTACCGCTGTCCCAAATTCCCCAATTGTGATGAGATAGCCTGTATCTACCATCTGGAGCTAAACTCTAAAGAAAATTGATTTACGTATCCCGATTATCAAGCTCGGGTAATAATTTAGCGGAGGTTAGAGAAATATGGTAAAACAGGGACAGCCAAAGCCTGAGAAAGCATCATCATCTTTGAACATTGAGATTAGCCCCACAGGACACTGGCACTTCAATAAAAGCAAGCGTCTTACCTTCACCATTACCGATGCCAAAAGTAATCCCATTAGCGGACTTAAACCTACCGTTACCGTCAAGACCCGGCTAGGTTCAACCGATGTTCTGAAGGATATGATTGACAATGGTGACGGTACTTACTCCAGGGAATATACCGCTCTGGACATCGGCTCAAATTATTCGATGGACTACTCTATTGGCATTGCCTTCTCCTACCAGGGCAGTAACTAT
Organism: Chloroflexota bacterium; assembly: GCA_016193545.1. GTDB lineage: Bacteria > Chloroflexota > Dehalococcoidia > Dehalococcoidales > UBA2162 > JACPSA01. Next base: position 1,680 of record JACPSA010000104.1, on the reverse strand, counting down.
TTTAACCACTGGTCGGCTGAGGTCGTAAGGGATGGTAATGAGCGTATCGTGCCGACCGTGGGCGGAGTTCTGTATTCCTATCTGGTGCGCTATGCCTGGGACCCCGGTCGGGTAAAGGCCGGTCAGGAGGTCACCATGTATTTCGATAACCGCCGGGCTATCCAGACCGGCGACAAGCTCAATACCGAGCAGCCATCGCGTAACGCCTGCGATTATCTCATTGACCTCAAGAACGTCTCGGTGCTGGTGGAAACAGTCGCCGGCTCCCCGGTAGCTACCCTGACTCCTACCTATACCGGCATAGGTATCTACCGGGCGAAGTATACTCCTGCTTCTGCCGGAGAATACAAGGTGAGCTTCCTGTTTACCGACCCCTTTAATGGCTACACTCTCGATAAGGCCAAGACCAGTTACCCGTTGGTGGTAGGCAAATAAGCTCACCATATCGGTTGATAGGAGTCGAGCTTGGCTGAGGATAAGGTACTCTCCAGTAAATTGATTTATGATGGGCGGGCGGTGAAACTGCGCATCGATACCGTGGAGTTACCCGGCGGCCGGCAAACTACCCGGGAGATTGTTGAGCACAGCGGTTGTGTGGCGATTGTGGCTCTGGATGCCGATGATAATGTGCTGTTGGTCAGTCAGTTCCGCCCGGCGGTGGAAAAAGAGTTACTGGAAATACCGGCCGGGGGTATCGAGCCTGGTGAAGACGCGGCCGATGCCGTTCGCCGTGAGCTGCGCGAGGAGACCGGCTACCTGCCCCGCAAAGTAGAGAGACTGGGTGGCTTCTATTCAGCCCCTGGTTTCTGTACCGAATACCTGCATCTTTATCTGGCTACCGACCTTGTTTCCAGCCCGCTACACGCTGAAGATACGGACGAAATCAGGTTAAGCCGGGTGCCGCTCAGTCAGATTCCGGGGCTTTGCTATCGAAGATGCCAAGAGCCTCGCCGGGTTCTACCTGTTCCTGGAGTACCAGAAAGGACACTAAGACGGCCATTCTACCCCAGCGCGTTTGAGAGCTGGCGTCCGCCGAGAAGGTGCAGGTGGAGATGGTACACCCCCTGTCCCCCCTCTTTTCCGCAGTTTATCACCACCCGGTAGCCCCTTGTCGAGATGCCCTCTCTTTTCGCCAGTTGATTGGCCACATTGACCATATGCCCGATTAGAGGTGACTCTGCTTCAGATAGCTGGTCCAGGGAAGGGATATGTTTTCTGGGGATAATCAGCAGGTGGGTCGGTGCCAGCGGGTTAATGTCCGGAAAGGCAATCACTTTTTCATCTCTGTAGACTATATTGGATGGTATTTTACCGTCAACAATCTGGCAAAAGATACAGTCCATTCTCCCCTCCTCATATTCGGCTTCCCACTATTCTACAACAGATGAGATTGTTTATTAACCTGAATCCTTAATTTCTATAACCCTATTCCCTTTATCCCCTAAATAGGGTCTTGTATCAAAAGTACCGCATTCGTGTCACCCTGAGTCCTTCAGCGGAAGGACGAAGGGTCTCAGGTCGAAGACTCTTCGAGGTGGTGGGGATTATCTTTGTATCGACAGCTCCACCCTGAGATTCTTCGTCGTCCTTCAGCCGAAGGACTCCTCCAGAATGACTTCTGGTATATACCTACATCCCCCCTTCCTTTACCAAAGGAAGGGGGCCAGGCCTGCCCGACGC
>JACPSA010000103.1 GCA_016193545.1 Chloroflexota bacterium | reverse complement strand
GAGGCGACATCAAGACTGCTGTTGAAAATGCGAGAGATAAGCAGAGCTAGCAGTTAGAGATTCTAATTACAGTGATAGCTAGGAGGGCAATACAAATGTATGGCTGGGCAGGACAACGTTTAAAAGTGTATCTGACTGAAGGTAAAATAGTCAAAGAACCCTTGCCGGAGGATTTCCGGCTCGAGTATCTGGGCTGCAGGGGGTTCAATTCCAAGACCCTTTTCGATGAGGTAAGAGCAGGTATTGACCCATTAGGCCCGGACAATGTCTTTATCGTGGGAGTAGGCACCCTTGCTGGTACTCTAGCGCCAGGTAACGGAAGGTGGAAGGTAACCGCCAAAGGACCTCTGACCGGCACATTCGCTGATGGCAGTGGTGGTGGGGACTTTGGTGCCGAATTGAAGTTTGCCGGCTATGACCAGATTATCATCTATGGGCGGTCTCCTAAGCCGGTCTATTTATGGATTAACGATGACCATGTTGAATTGAGAGATGCATCTCATCTCTGGAGTAAGACCACCTGGGACACACACAAGCTGCTTGTTAAAGAACTGGGCGACCGGGAGATTCGTGAGCTTAGTATCGGCCCGGCTGGTGAGAACCTGGGCCGTACCAGCAAGTTAATTTGTAACACGACCAGGGCAGGTGGAAAGGGTGGAATAGGAGCAGTGGCCGGCTCAAAGAATCTCAAAGCGGTGGTGGTGCGGGGGACCGGTTCAGTCAAGATAGCCAATCCTGCGGAATTCTACAAAGCGGTAAAACACTGTCTGGAAAAGCTAGACAATTCAGCATTCCACAAGAAATTTAAAGTTGGAGGAACCTTCAACTATTTTGACCACCAGGATGTAAGCCGCTCGAAGGCGGTGAGAAATGCGCAGGAGGGATACATGGACGGGTGGGAGAATTATGCCGCGCCCGCCTATGTGTCCCGGTATAAGGTAAAGAACACCGGTTGTTTTGCCTGTCCCATCTCCTGTACCGCACACTACCAGGTTAAAGAAGGACCGTATGCTACTCACGGCGCTGCCGCTGAGTACGGCACTACCTACCCCTACGCCCAGGTTATCGGTAGTACCAACCTGGCCGCGGCGTTGAAGATGGCCACCCTATCTGACCAGTTAGGTCTAGATGCACAGACTACCGGGATGACAATATCCTTTGCCATGGAGTGCTGGCAGAGGGGGCTGCTCACTGTTGAGGATACCGGTGGACTTGATTTAAGCTGGGGCAACGTCGATGCCGTTATTCAACTGCTGCCTAAAATTGCTTACCGTGAGGGTTTTCTGGGTAATCTCCTGGCGGAAGGCTCGCAGCGAGCCTCCAAGCAAATCGGGGGTTCAAAGGTCTGTCTCAATACTACTAAGGGCATGGAAATGAGCGGCTATTTCCCCGGGGAAGGTTCGGCCTATATCGGGCATCTGGGATGGGCAACGGCACCAGTTGGAGGTACCCTCCATAGAGGTACATCATGGACCTCGTCACTCAAGAACCATTCCAGGGTAAAGGCTGCTATGGGTGAGGAAGTTTTCCAACAGCGACTCGATAAACGAGCCTATCTAGGACAGGGAGCGGGGTTGAGCATGACACAGGACCTTTTCGCTGTTGTCGACTCTCTAGGAACCTGTATGTTCCTCAGTCAGTTTGGGGGCGACATCTTGAGCCACAATGATTTAGCCTGGTTATTCTCCACAGCTACCGGGGTTAAAATGGATGGGGATGACTTGCTCAAAGCGGGCGAGCGAATTTTCACCATGGAGAAGGCTTTCAATGTTCGCGAGGGGTTCAAGAGAAAGGATGACACTCTGCCGGAGAAGTTCTTTGTCGAGAAAGAGACCCCGCATGGCATCATTGGTGTCAATAAGGCCAAATTCGAGATAATGCTGGATGAATATTACCAGTTCAGAGGTTGGGATAAGGAAGGTATCCCCACCAAGCAGAAGCTGGAAGAACTCAATCTAAGCTACATCGCGGAACAAACCGGGGCCAGGTAAAGACAGGCCTCTTTTGCTTAGTGTTTTTTGGTTTTATCAGCCGCAGCAGTTTTCTCTGCTTTACCCGGGGTCTGACCTGCCTTTTTCCCGGCACCGGCAACCACCCTGGCCGACTCAGCCTTCGCTTCCTTTATTACCTTCTCCTTAGTCGTTAATCCCCGCGCAGTTTGTTGCGCCTTGCGCAAGACCTGGGCCGCCTTTTGGCGAGCGTTCGTGACAATCGCCGCTGACTTCACACGTTCCTTACTTCTGGCTTTAGCAGCCCGTTTCGCTGTTTTTTGCTCCGCCTCTTGCCAGACATCAGTGATAATCGTGGCTGATTTAACATTGGTTTCCGCTGCCTCTTGCTCTGCTTTGCTCAATATCTGCTCCGCCTCTTGCCGGGCATTAGTGATAATCATAGCTGATTTAATATCGGTTTCCGCTGCCTCTTGCTCTGCCTTGCTCAATATTTGTTCCGCCTCTTGCCGGGCATTAGCGACAATTGTAGCTGACTTCCCATCGGCTTCAGTTTTGGCTTCATCAACCAACTCAACAGCTGTTCGCTCTGCCTCGCGCAAGATTCGAGTCGCCTCTTGCCGGGCATCGGCGATAATCGCAGCCGATTTCCCATCGGCCTCAGCTTTGGCTTTAGCAGTCCGTTCCGTAACAATTCGCTCTGCTTCGCGCAAGATTAGAGTCGCCTTTTCTCCGGCACTGGCAATTAACCTGGCCGACTCACCTTCAGCTTCTTTTTTCACCTTTTCTTTAGATATTAGTTCACTGGCTGTTTGCTCTGCTTCGCGCAAAATGCGAGTCGCCTCTTGCCGGGCAGAAGCGATAATTGCAGCCGACTTCACATCGGCTTCAGCTTTGGCTTTATCAGCCAACTCAGCCGCCGTTTGCTCTGCCTTACTCAAGATTTGAGCCGCTTCCTGCCGGGCATCAACAACAATCGCCACCGACTGCGCATTGGCTTCAGTTTTAGCTTTATTAGGCAATTCCCTAGCTGCTTCTTTCGCCTCACCGAAGACCTGCTCAGCCTTTTGCCGGGCATCAGCAATAATCGTCTTTGATTGCAAATCGGCATCGACCCTGGCTTCATCAACCAACTCGGTAGCCATTTGCTCCACTTTGCTCAAGACACGAGCTGCCTCTTGCTGAGCATTAGTGATAATCGTAGCGGATTTCGCATCGGCTTCAGTTTTGGCTTTACTTGCCAATTCAGCCGCCGTTTGCTCTGCCTTGAGCAGGATTTGAGCCGCCTCTTGACGGGCACCGGCGATAACCGCAGCCGATTTCGCATCGGCCTCAGCTTTGGCTTTATCAGCCAATTCCCTGACTGTTTCTTTCGATTTGCCGAGTATTTGCTCTGCCTCTTGCCGGGCATCGGCAATAATCGTGTTTGATTGCAAATCGGCTTCGGCCCTGGCCCTGGTTAATAATCCTCGAGCGCTTTGTTCTGCCTCGTGAATGATTCGCCGTGCCCTTTGCTGGGCATCGATGACGACCATCGTAGTCAATTCTGCATCGTCTTCAGGTTGGGCTTCGGTTGATAAATCTCCGGCGGTTTGTTCTGGATGACTGACAACCTGAAGTGTCTGCTGGTCAGCCAATTTTGCAGGTCCGCCACGCGTGAAAACATAGTGACACCAGGTACATTCGGTGCCAAAAACTGTATGCCCACAATTAGGACAGAAACGAAACTTTCTCATGGAATATGCCTTACGCCTTACCTTTGTGAAATTAATGCTCAGGTCATGATAACAATGAGATTATAGCATGCTACAATCTTGCTTGAACATTGTAACGAATTGTATCACACCGATACTAAGAGTCAAACAACCTTTTCTCTTCGTTCAGCCTGACCGCCACCCTGATTGCCTCTTCCAGGCTCCGAGCACTGGCGACACCCTTGCCGGCGATATCGAAGGCGGTGCCGTGGTCGACAGAAGTCCGCACCAGCGGCAACCCCAGGGCAACGCTGACGCTTCTCTCCAGGCCGTACACCTTGACCGGAATATGCCCCTGGTCGTGGTACATAGCCAGGACAACATCGAACTCCCCACCCAGAGCACGGTTAAATACCGAATCGGCCGGGAAAGGACCGCGGGCATCTATGGCTAACTTCCGGGCGGCCACTACTGCCGGCTCAATTTCCTCAGCCTCATCAGAGCCAAAAAGACCGCCCTCACCGGCATGGGGATTAAGCGCGGCCACAGCGATGCGTGGTTGCTCAATTCCCCACCCCCGGAAAGAATAGTCGGTTAGCTTCAGCCTGGCCAGGACCCGCTCTTTAGTTACCAGGTCGCAAGCCTGTCTCAGGGAATGATGGGTGGTCAGGTGGACGACACGGAGGGGCCCGCTGACCAGCATAGTCGCGTACTCAGTGGCATCGGTCAGGCGCGCCAGATACTCCAAGTGTCCCACCTCCCCATAGCCTGCCTGCTGGGTCGCTTCCTTATTAATCGGAGCCGTTACCAGAGCTTTGACTTCACCCGCCAGAGCCAGCCGCGCCGCTTCAGCAATATATTCCATTGACGCCCGGCCGCAGGGAGCGCAGAGCTGACCAGGGACAACCTCTCCCCGCTCCAGATTATGTAGGTCAAGCAGGTCGATAGTGCCCGGCTGACCCTTAACCTCAGTAGTGACTTTCACCGAATGTAACTTTAGGGGCCTCTTGACCAGCTTCACCGCCTCCTGCATAATGACACCTTCACCCACCACCAGGGGACGGCAAATTCTGTAGATTTCCGCTGAGAGCAGTGCTTTCACCACGATTTCCGGACCGATGCCGGCAGCATCGCCCATGGTTATGGCAATGATTGGTCTCTCTTTAGCAGTCATATCACTCCCTTCTGATGGTGAATGGTAGACCACCTCTCCCCACAAAGTCAATAACTTCAGCGATGGTAAACACTCAACAGCAGCTCTACAATCGAGTGGGTTAGTTCAGATTGACCGCTGACACATCTCGGTTTCAGACCTCCAGCTTATTGCGGGAGCTACCAACCCCATCCCCTTAATCCCCTTCCCCTTATAGGGGAAGGGGAGAGATGATCTTTAAAAGGGGGGGCTACGCCCCCCCTTTTTCTGCTTGTTCCCCCTCTAGCAGGAGAGGGCGTTAGGGGGTGAGGTCACTTAAAGGTTTGCTGAATGAAAAGGCATCGCCAATCATACAAACCAGTATATCGGGTAGACATTCAGAGAAGAAACAGGTACAATCTCTATCAAGGGAAAGGAGCCAGAAACAATCATGTTTGAGGCTTACCTGGATATCGAGACGACCGGCTTATCCGCCGTCTACGATACTATTACGGTCATCGGCATTCATATCGACGATAGCCGCCACGGCACCATGACTCAACTGGTCGGCGACAATGTCACCCGCGACAATCTATGCGCAGCCCTGAAAGATGTTCACACCATCTATACCTACAACGGCAGCCGTTTTGACCTGCCTTTCATACAGGCGGCCCTGAGCATAGATTTAGGGCAATATCGCTACCATCATGACCTGATGTATGACTGCTGGCGCCGGAATCTCTACGGTGGCTTCAAGGCGGTAGAGCGGCAGCTCGGCATTTACCGAGAACTAACCGGCATCAGCGGACTTGAGGCGATAATGCTGTGGCATCAATACCGTAATGACGGTGACCAGAATGCCCTGGCACAGCTAT
>JACPSA010000113.1 GCA_016193545.1 Chloroflexota bacterium | reverse complement strand
GGGAGTCCTGGAAGCTCCCCCGTCCGAACTCCAACAAATCGATGGCATCGGGCCGCATAGCGCCTTTGGCATCAAGCTGGTGCAGGAAGTAGCCCGGGAGTTCCTGAAAGAAAAGATTATCGATAAGCCTATCTATAAATCGGCTAAGGAGATTTTCGACTATCTCTACCATTCCCTGCGTGACCTCAAGAAAGAGGTGTTCAAGGTTATCTATCTCAATAGCCAGAACCAGATTATCGCCACCGATGACCTCTTTGAGGGGACAATCAATAGCAGCGCCGTCTCTCCCCGTGAGGTAGTGGAAAATGCGCTTAAGAATAATGCCATCTCACTGATTTTTGTCCATAACCACCCTTCAGGCAACCCCGAACCCAGCCAGAGTGACCGAGAGTTGACTAAAGACCTGGTCTATGCCGGTAGTATCATGCGTATCAAGGTCTTGGACCATATTATCATCGGCAATGATAAGTACTTCAGCTTTGCCGGCGAAGGACTGATTGAGCAATACGCGCTGGACTTCCTGGGTTTGAAAATGAAGGGGGTCTCCGAGGCGAAGCGGAGATTATATCAAGCTGGGTTATCTGCCTCTGAGCTTCCCTGGCGCTGACGCCTTTAGCCGGTGTTCGCGGGTCTCCAGGTCGAGAAGATAGCGTTTCATCTCCAGTCCGCCACTGAAGCCGCCGAGTCTACCATCGCTGGCAACTACCCGGTGGCAGGGGATGATAATGGGTAGAGGGTTGCTACCCAGGGCCTGTCCCACAGCCCGCGCTGCTGCCGTTTGTTTTATCTGCTGAGCTATCCAGAGGTAGCTCACGGTCTCACCGTAGGGGATGAGCCTAGTCTGCTGCCATACCCGGCGCTGAAAGGGAGTAGCCCCTGACAGGTCGAGCTTATCGGGAAAAGTTGTCTTTTGGCCGCTGAAGTAGACCCTGAATCGTTCGGCTAAACCGGCAAACAGGTGGGGCAACCGGATAGCCTGATTTATTTCAGGGCCTAATTGTCGGTGGGCTTCTGCAGCGGAGGGTTGGGGTAGGGTGGTGCTGAGCAGTCCCTTTGACGAGCTCAGTATTCCTATCCAGCCCGGGTCGGTTTGAAAGATAAAATACTTTAGTTCGGTGCTCATTGTATAAGACCTGGGGACTAATGGCTTTATTGCTGACTACAGGGGTGGTGGTAATAGCTTGAAGTAAGAGTGAAACCTTATCTGCTTTCCCCGTTTTGCCCGGGTTACTTCTCTTTATAGGGCAGTACCATAACCTGGCTGCCGGTAATGACGACCATGACCTTTTCAACGGGAGCTGCCCGGATGTCGCTGACTAATTTCTCGGCTTGTTCATCGGACAGGGCAGGTACAGTTTCGGTGGGCTGACCGCTATATTGTAAGCGGCGTACCGGAGAGCCGAGCTTCTTCTCAATCAGGGTAACCAGCTCTTGTGCCGGCTCACCGGCCATTATGGTAACTGTCTTGCGTGGGAGCAGTTGCTCAGCGCCAAGACGCTGGTCCTGCCGCAGCACGCGCCAGTGATACCACAACACGGGGACAGCTACAAACAAGGTCTGCAGGCTCCATTTAGAGCGGCGGAGGACTTCGACTCCTAATTTTGACTGAAGGAGACCGTTCAGTAGCTGGTAGACGATGTTTACCAGGTCGGCCGCCAGGGTAATTATGGCAACTCCGACCAATACGTACAGGAAAATACGCCGTGAGCGAGCCACCCGTTCGGCTACGCCGGCTTCAGTCACCATCTGAAGCACTTTGTTCCAGTAATACATCCAGATGGGTGAAGCTACCAGAAGTAGCGCCAGGGACAGGCTGAGCTGCTGACGCCACCATCCCGGGGTTGCGGCTACTGTCGCGGGGCCGACCGTGCTGGTCGGGAGTTCGATGAAGATGCCCAGCAGTATAATCAGGCCGGCAATCAGCGTACCGAGCCCGATGAAGGACATGAGGTAGAGGTGAATCCGCCGGGCGGAAAGCTGCCGTTCCGATAGCCGGGCGGCCTCTTCCTGTGCTGCCTGTTTGTGATAACCCCAGATGGCGGCTGCCACCAGCATGGTGGGAATTGCCCAGCCAAGGAACTGGAAGTGCACGAGTGGCGCAACATCCAGACTGCCCAGAATGAATCTGATGATTTTGTACAGAGTGGTGGTCAGCGCTACCAGTCCGGCGATGGTACTGCCGGGTATGGCCATAAGGTACAGGTAGACCTGGCGGAGGGTAGAGTCGGTATCGGACTTAGCCATGCGGAACCAGTGGAAGGTCCAGGCAGCGCCGGCGACCAGTATCCAGCTTAGACTGCGGCGAAGTCCAGTGCTCAAAAAATTGCTGGTTATGGCTTCTCCCCAGATGGGTAGAGACAGGATAGCCTGGCTAATCAATTGCACCAGCCAGATGGCTAACGTAACCAATCCCCAGGCTGAGAGTATGTAAATGTACCAGCGTCTCAATGTCTGTGCCGCCGGTGAAGGTTGCCCCTCCTTCTCAGATACCCGCCAATGGTAGAACCAGATGCCACCGGCTACTATTGCGGTTGCCAGCCTATTGGCAAAAGGCTGTGCCCCGTTCAGGACTCCGGCCGTCGTCACCAGGGTGGTCAGGGAAGATATCACTAAAATGATATTGAGGAACAGCTTGCGGATGGCCGACCCTATTTCGGTCGAATTCCCGGCGACCTGTTTCTGGATGGCTCGCCAGAACAGCATCCATAGTGTCCCGCCTATCACCAGCATCGCCAGCCCCAGGCTCAGTTGTTGTTGTTTGAAGCCCGCAGCTTCAACCTGGACCTGGCTGGTGCCGGTAAGTAAATCGAAGATGAGGCGTAACAGAATCTGCACGCCGGCAGCAAAGATAACCAGAGTGATGATGGATACGGTGTAGAAATAGACCCGCTTGATAATGCTCATTCAATCCTCACCAAACAGTCTAATAAAGCCACCACAGATTAAGAGGGGAAGTAATCTTCCAGGCGGTGCCTACCTTCTTGAGAAAGAAGGTAATCTGGAAAGTGTTTACCGAGTTCTCAAAAGGGCCACCGGGTCTAAAGACAGAAACAGTAACATCCACAGTTGCTTCGTTATCCCGTATTGTTGATTTTCCCAGCGCAGCTTTCCATCCCGGGCCCTCATCACGCCCGGATATCTGGAATTGCCGCAAATCGTTTTTTGTTCTGTCATCGGTTGGGGGAGCCAAATAGGTCTCTGCGGTCAGATAGTCCTTGTCCCGGATAGCCAGGATAAAACGCTGTATTATGCCCTCGGGGGTATCTTCGGGGAACAGGGGTTTATCGGCCGGTGACCCTGTGGTCAGGACCAGCACGATAGCGACGATAGCCAGCACACCAATCGCCAGCCCGACAGTGAGTAACCAGCGCCGTGACGTCATCATCGAATTATGCTTCCTTAACCTTAACGCATTAGTCAGGTATAAGAACAGGTTCTCGTCTAAGGAGTATTATATCACAGTTTTGGCATGATATAATGGCATCCGTAGGTGGTTGCTCTTAGCCGAAGAGCGCAGGCTACTTCGATTGTCGGGGGATAAAAAATGGTGGTCGTAGCTAAAGACGATAATGTCCGGATAGAGAGGCTGGAGCTAGGCGCTTACAGTACTAACGCCTATATTGTGGTCTGCCCGAAAACACGGGACAGCGTATTGATAGATGCCCCGGCGGAAGCAGAGGTAATTATAAATAGTTTGCGGGGCACTAACCCCAGATATATTTTGCTGACTCATAGTCATATGGACCATACCGGGGCTCTGGTCGACTTACATGCTAAGTTGAAGGTTCCCCTGGCGGCTCATACTCTGGATGCCGGGAATCTACCGTCGCCGCCTGAAATGCTGCTGGGTGATGGGGATACGATTTCAGTGGGAGACCTCAGACTGACAGTAATGCACACGATGGGTCACACCCCGGGTAGTTTATGCTTTAAGGTCAGCCGTTACCTGATATCGGGGGATACCATCTTCCCCGGGGGACCGGGGAACACGAGGTCAGAGGCTGATTTCAGGCAGATAGTGGAATCCATAACCGAAAAGATTCTGGTCTTGCCGGATGATACCCTGGTATACCCGGGTCATGGGGAGGCTACTGTGCTGAAAAAAGAGAAAGATGAGTTTGCTGTCTTCTCTTCTCGCCCTCATCGTCCCGGTCTCTGCGGGGATGTGCGCTGGCTTTCGGATTAGTCTGTTGTTTCGTAGGAATTAACTAGCGTAATATCTCGACACGGTGAAAAGCCTCAGCCAGTTCGAAACTCTCTCCCTGTGCTGCCGTCCGGCAGCGTTCTCTCATCCGTTCTTCCAGCGTGGGATTCGAGTGGTCGCCTATCTGGCTCTTGTGACAGCGTATGGCGGCAATTTTAAGTCCGAAGGTATCGGTGATATCGGAGCAGTAGTCGGGTTCCTCCGAACCGGTGAGCCATACCTCTTTCACTTTATGCGGTTGAAGCCCTTGTTCTAGCAAATCAGGGTAGGCCAGAAGGTCCCGGGCACTGGGGAAAATAGCATCCAGGGTAACCTGTCCGGTAATGCGGTGGTCCCGATGACCAATATACCTGCGATAAGGGTCATGGGTCAGTACGATATCAGGGCGATACATCCTTATCAAGCGTACAATCTCTTTGCGGAACTCAGGTGTATCTTCCAAACCCTGGTCTGGGTGGCGCAGAAAAATAACCTCCCTTACTCCCAACACCTTAGCGGCTGCCAGTTGTTCCTGCTCTCTGATTTTTGCCAGTTCTTCCGACTTCATATTAATGTCACTGGTGCCCTTATTACCGTTGGTGCATACTACATCGACAACATCCTTCCCTTCACGCACCCAGCGGGCAGTGGTTCCAGCAGCGCCGAATTCGGGGTCGTCAGGATGGGCCATAACCAACATAACCTGAGCCGGCTTGGTCATTATCTTGGGCCTCCTTGATTTGAGAAACTGTAATAAAACATTGTATAACATTTCTCAGGCTGATACAATTTAGTCCAAGTGCTGTCAGGAATATGAACAATTCCCATTATACTATTAGAAACTTTCGGCCGGCTGATTCCGATGAGTTTGTCCGGTTAAGTATTGAGGCGGAAAAGTTGAAGCCTTTCCGACGTTATATTTCGTCCCGGATTGTGGCTGAGAATTTGGGGCGGCCAAACTATTCTCCGGAACACGACCTGTTTGTTATCGAGACCGACGGGAACATTGTTGGCTATCTGGATATTGCCCCGAATCCGGGTATCGGGCGCGTTATTCTAGATTGCTGGGTGCAGCCTGAGCACCGCCGGAAGGGACTGGCGACTAGGCTGGTTGGTTATGCCATGCAGCGAGCGAAAGAGCTGGGCGTGAAAGTGGCCCACGTCAATATCACCCAGGAAAATGCGGTGGCTAAAGAGGTGCTATCCAGACTGGATTTTGCCTGTGTCCGCCGGTTTCTCGAACTGAGGCTGGAGATAAGTGAGGTTTGCTGGACGGATTTCGACCCGGCTACCCTGGGGTACCGCCATATGCGGTATGATGAAGGCGACAAACTAACTTTTATTCAGAACCGGTCCTTTGCCGGTACCTGGGGCTATAATCCCAACACTGTGGAGGAGATAACCTACCTGATTAATTCCAGCAGCTATTCCCCAGAGGATGTAGTTCTTGCCTACAATGGAGATAAGGTCATTGGCTATTGCTGGACGGGGATAGTCAGTGATGGGGAAGCAGACAGTAGCGAAAGAAAAGGGCGGCTGTTGATGCTCGGTGTGGACCCGGATTACCGGGGTAGGGGAGTGGGTAAAAGAGTGCTGTTAGCCGGGTTAGACTATCTCAAGTGTAAAGGTCTGTCGGTGGTTGAGTTGACTGTGGATAGTGAAAATAAAGTGGCTTATGCCCTTTACCGGTCGGTTGGTTTTGAGCTTCAGGCGAGCAGCTTGTGGTACGAAAAAGCAATAAACTAGGTTACGGTGGCAAAATAATCAGCCAGCACCACATGGCACTCTCTAATAATTGTCTCAGCAATATTTGACCAGCTGAACTGGCTGACTGATGCCCGTATTGACAGGGTATTCCCGTTATCAGCGCTGGGCTTGGAAAGAACTAAGGCTATCTTATCGGCGAGGTGGTGGGGATTATTGTCAGTAACCACATAGCCCGTTTCTCCCTGCCGGATGATATGTTTAAGGTCGCCGACATCGGTGGCTACTACCGGCGTGCCGCAGGCGAGGGATTCCAGGGCAACCAGGCCGAAGCTTTCGTAATAAGATGGCACCACACAGGTATCAGCCGCACTGTAATAATAGGGTAGTTTCTCCTGCTTTATCATGCCCGGGAAAGAAACCGAATCCGCTATACGGAGTTCGTGGCACAGACTCTGTAGTCTTTCCATCTCACCATGGCTGTTTTTATCACCGCCGATGATTATTAGCCTCGGCTTATGGCCATTTTGCAGGTGAGGCATCGCTTCTATTAACCGGGTGATACCTTTTAACGGCTCAATCCGCCCGACGAAAAGTATAACCTTGTCGTCAGGCAAGCCTAGCTGCTGTCTGGCCGTCTTCTTGTCCACAGGCTGGAATCGCTCCAGGTTTACACCGCAGGGGATGATGCTCACTCTCTCCGTGGCGGCGCCATAATGCCGTAAGAGTTCCTGCCTTTCCTGTCCTGTTGAGGCGATGATGCGCTGGCAGTTTCGGACCAGCTCTCTTTCCGTCTCGATACGGAGTTCGGGTTCCCTCTCGCCGATGTCAAAGGTATTCTTAATCGCGCCGAGTGTGTGGAACTTAATAATGTGGGGAACGCCCCAATACTGTTGTAGCCGTTGCCCCACCCAGCCCGACATCCAGTAATGGCTAAAGATGAGGTCATATTGGAGGTTATTATTCTGGCGGAAACTCTCCAGGTTGCTGATAAAGTCGGGCAGATAATTATAAACGTCCAGCTTATTTATCTCCTCGTCGCCGGCACTGAGGTGAATAAGCCGGGCGTTCTGTCCGAGAGTAACAATCTGGGGGTCTTTCGGGTCATGAACGCGGGTATAGACATCTACCGAATGGCCCTGTTTACCCAGTTCCCCGGCCAGTTCCCTGATGTAGACACTCATGCCGCCGGTATCTTTAGCACCTAAAGTCCCTACGGGACAGCTGTGGGCGCTGAGCATGGCTATTCGCAGTTGACCGGCTACCATCAGAGTTCTATTCTCCCCGTTATCATTTGATTGTTATCTGGCAGCGGTATAAAGGGACTTCTCGCCCGCCCAGATGGGTTTTGTAGGTTTCGTCGCCTTTGAGGAAGTCCCACTTTTTCTTACCGCTCTCAATACTCTGTTTAATGCCGAAGACTTTGCAGAGTAGTCCTACACTTAAAGAGTCGTATTGTGGGTCATAGGCGCTATTGTAAAGGTATATTGCGCCGTTGTAGTCGAAACCCATAATCATCGCCGCCCGTACGCCGTCCAATTCCAGAATGCCGAACCTCAGTAATCCAATCTCGCCCATAACTCTGACTAACGACCGGAAAAACGATTCTCTGCGGGCGTTCATGAAGTCGGCTTTCTCCTGCCGGGCCAGCGCAAAGAGCTTTAAAAAGGTGTCCATAGAATCTTCAACCGGTCGATTTCCGTTAACGCAACGGTAATCTATCTTACCGGCTTTCTGCAGTCTTCTTAGTTTGCGCCTTACTTCGTGGCGCTGCTTTGTGGTGAGGACCGCCAGATACTCGTCCCACGTCGCCGGTAAATCCAGCTCCAGGGAGACATCCTCCGGGTGGCAGATTACTTCGTACTTTCGTTGCTCGGCGATACCCACCAGGTTGGTGAGGACCGTGGAATCAGGTCTCAGGGGTCCCAGGTCTAGCTGACTGATGCCCTTCTGCCTCAAATCATCCAGCAAGGTAGTAAAGAAATCATTCTCCATACCGGGGGTAACGATGAAATCGAGGTAGTCACAGACATCAGCGCTGCCGATAATAGACGCTTTCCCGTCTCTCACTAGCAGGGGAGCAATGCCAATAATTTTCTTTCCCTGTCTGACTGCACGAAGATATAGCTCGGCATCGGAGTTAAGCTCTTGCCACCACACCTTCAGCCAGGCCGGCAGGACAAAGACCGCATTCCATCTCAACTGATGACTCGAGTCAGCCCAGTAGTCAGCCAGGCTGTCAAAACTCTCCTGGGTAACGGCGGTTTCCATATGTGTAGATTAAAGTTTACCATTTTAGTGTACTTGAAGCAACCTCGAAGATTTATACGGATTGCTTCGCCTCCTGCCCGCCAGGGCTCGGCAGGCGGGTCGGCTCGCAATGACATCACCAACCACCTGTGGCGAGGTCCGGTGGCGAGCCAAAACCGAATAGTACCATATTACTCACTATTACTCAATTACTCACTCCTTGCTGGCTTCTTTCAGCAACACGCTTCACTGTGACTGCAGTTCTTTACTTCTCTATTACTTGCCAGTTACAATGCTTTGGAAAACAAAGAGCGGTTGGAGGTATTATGGAGGCTAAGGAAGTGTTACTGCGGTCTCTAGAACAGAGCCGGGGGTACCAGACCGGGGCGCTAGATGGGCTGACTCAGGAAGAAGCTGCATGGAGTCCGTGCGCTGAATGCAATAGCATTGCTTTTATACTCTGGCATGTCACCCGGGTGGAAGACTTCTTTGTCAATCGTGTGATTCAGCACCAGCCTGAGGTCTACGAGAGTGAAGGCTGGCAGCAGAAGCTGGGTACTCCGGTCAAAGGGACGGGCTACGAGTATACCGCGGAGCAGCTCCAGGCCTGGACGGTGCCCGAGCTGGGAATTATCCGGGGATATGCCGACTCGGTGCGGCAGAAAACGCTGGATTTTATCGGGACAGTCAATATCGAGAAGCTATCGGAAGTACCTCGTCCTGACCGCTCCAGCGATTCGGTAGGCGCTATATTGACCCGCATTACTACTGAGATTGCCCTGCATGTGGGACAGATTGCCTATCTGCGCGGGGTGCAGCGGGGGTTGGGTAAGTAGCTCGGGTCGATGTATTATCATAACGTATTGTCATTAATGTGGTCACTACGGTGGCGCTTTACTTGTCACTGATTGTTAGTTACAATACGATTACTTAGACCGGAAATCTTAAGGAGGTATTATGGAAGCAAGAGAAATAATGTTGTATTCCTACGAGCACTGTGAGGGTTTTTTGCAAAAGGGGCTGGAAGGGCTGACTCAGAAAGAAGCTGCCTGGCAGTACAACGAAGAGTGTAACAGCATCGCCTGGATACTGTGGCATTTCACTCGGGGAGAGGATAACCGTGTGAACGCTCTTATCCTGCATGAGCGCGAAGTATTTGAGAAAGAGGGTTGGCAGGAGAAACTGGGTATCCCTGTGCCCCTTTCCGATAGAGGCGCGGGCAATACTCTGGAGCAGGTTAAGGCCTGGCACAAGCACGTGCCGAAGCTGGAACTATTGAAGGCTTACCACAACTCGGTCTATAAGAAGACGGTGGATTACATCAAGTCTGCGACTCCTGAAAAGCTATCTGAAGTTACTGACCCGGGTTCAAACCTGCCTACCGCCGGACTTATACTGGCGCGCCGCCTGGGTGAGAATGCTATGCACATCGGGCATATCTGTTTTCTGCGCGGGATACAGCGGGGATTCAATAAATAGCGTATTCCGGTGTGAGGCGGCAATAATTTTAAGCCAGGTGATTTCGGCTCTGGTCTGAATGTCAGTGGCAGAGCGCTAAGCACCCTTGCAGAGTCTCTTAACGTGCCTATTGAATTTTGACCTTCTCCTTTTGGGGAACACTGGTGAAGGTACTTGTTTTTTGCGCACTCAACAATATGGCGTGCTTTTCATAAATTAGGTAATTTTCTTACAAAAAACAGGGTATTACGCCCTTTACATTTCATGGTCTAGTAGTCTAATCTATTGTAGATTTTCCTAGAATTTTATAGAATTAAGTAGTGTCGCTGCTTTTTGCCGGGAGCAAAGAGCGGTTTTTATTGTCCTGTTGCTTTGGTTGATTTCTGAGGAGCGGCTTTTGAACCAGGAAACCTTAATCAGTATCAGTGAAGCCAGTCATATTCTGGGAGTTAGTGAGGCGGCCCTCCGTCAGTGGACGGATGAAGGTAAGATAAAGGCTTTCATAACTCCCGGAGGCCACCGGCGCTACTCGAGGGTAGAGCTGAAAAAGTTCATGGGCTCACACCAGAAGGTGCTCGGCATTAAGGACCTGGTTGTTGAGCTAGAAGACACTGTCCCGATGCACCGTGATATTGCCCGAAACTATCTCAGCACTACTTCCTGGTATAACCAACTCAGCCGGGAATCTCAGGAGTATCTGGGTGACCTGGGGAGGCGTCTGCTCAATCTAATTATCAGGTATATTACCGAGTCTTCTCGGCGCGAAGAAATCGTCGGAGAGGCTCGTAGTGTCGGTCAAAGCCATGGGGAGGCACTGGCCAAGCTGGGTCTGCCCCTCACTGATGCCGTAGGGGCTTTTATTATGCACCGTAATCCCATTATCGATGCCACGACTCACCTGATGAGGAAAAAGGAGGCACTGAATGGACGTGTCGTGGAGGCAATACCGATGGTGGACCATGTTATGGATGAGGCTTTAGTGGCGCTGGTGGCGGCACATCAGCGTATGGCTAGTATGGCTAAGCCGGAAGGAGACGTTTCGCTGTGATTTCAGTATCTCGACTGCTCTGTGATACGGTTAGTCCCGGGGATGGTCTCCGCTATGGACAATCTAAGGCGCATCTGGCAGGTGTTATCAAACCGGCACCGGGAATCCCGCGGCCGGTGGTAGTCTGGAATTGCACCCGGCAATGTAATCTGAATTGTCTCCATTGTTATGCCAGCGCTAGCAACCGGAAAACCCCGGGAGAAATG
>JACPSA010000114.1 GCA_016193545.1 Chloroflexota bacterium | reverse complement strand
TCCCTATCTATCACTGTAATTAGAATCTCTAACGGCTAGCTCTGCTTATCTCTCGCATTTTCAACAGCAGTCTTGATGTCTCCTCGATAAAGGACTTTCTGGCTGGTGAAGCAGGGTCAACCTCGTTTAGCAGAAGAGCCTTTCTATTGCATATCTTGACACACTCAGGGTCACCCCCACAGAGGTCACAGACGAAGGCAACATTTCTCTCCCTATGTACAGTTATAACATCCAGCGGGCAGGCGACGACACATGCTTCACAGCCGTTGCAGGACTCATTGTCAACCAGTATTGCCCCTGTCTTCTCATTCCTGTGCAGTGCTTCTACAGGGCAACTCTTTATACAAGGGGTATCAGCACACTGCATGCAGAGTAACACGGCATGTTTACCGAATTCCTCGTCCCTTAGAATTTTGATACGGGACCTGCTAGCACTGCATTCCTGTTCGTGTTGCAGGGAACACACCATCTCACAACACCTGCAGCCCGTACAGTTGTCCGGGTACACCTCAATTAACTTCATTTTGTGAGTCTCCTTTTCTAGAGAACTGGAAATATAACATTATAAGTAACAGAAACTATCACTATGTCAAGCCAAGTAACACTTTGTAGGCAACCCCCAGCAGACCTCCACCCACTACGAGCCAGGCTGAATTGACCTTGAATCGAAAGACTAGAACCAGGGCAGCGACAGCGAGGGCTATCGTAAACCAATCTACCACTCCGGCACGTCCCAGAGTCCAGGTGACACCCACCATTAAGCCGAGGGCAGACACATTTACGCCGTCGAGAAATGCCCCTGACCACCACTTCTTGCGTAATAGGGGCACCAAACGGCTTATCAGGGCGACTAAGCAGAACGACGGCAGGAAAAATGCCAGGGTGGCGAGCAATGCCGAGGGCCAACCTCCCATAAGATAACCGACGAAGGTAGCGCTGGTAGCCACGGGTCCCGGGGTAATCTGTCCCACGGCAATCGAGTCTAGAAGCTGCTGATGGTTGAGCCAACCTAAACGTACGACAAACTCGGAGTTAAAGAAGGCGAACAGCACATAGCCGCTGCCGTAGATGACTGCGCCAATCTTGAGAAAGGTCAGGAACAGGGTCGTCTGGCTGAAGGGAACAACACCGGCAGAGAGCATCGGCACAGGCAAACCGAATAGCGGTAATAGCGATAATGCGGAGAATCCCTCTTTAAAGAGACGTCGTACGAGGTGGAAGAGCAATACCACTGCCGCCCCAGCAAAGAGGAGAGCAATCTCGTCGAAGCCGAGAAGGTAAAGGGCGATTACGGCAGTCCCGACTACGGCTGTTAGCGCGTCTTTGACCCCTTTCCGTCCCAGGTCCCACAAGGCCTGAATGACGATAGCGATGACGATTGGCTTGACGCCATAGAGCACCCAGCCGACCTGGGGGAGTGAGCCATAGGTCACATAGACCCAGGCAATAGTCAGCGTAGCTACCATCCCCGGTATGATAAACAGTAATCCACTGACAGCGTACCCAAGCCAGCCCGCTCGTACGAGGCCAAGATACAGCGCCATTTCAGTCGCATTAGGCCCCGGGATAAGGTTGGTGGCACCGACCAAGTCGAGGAAACCCTGGTCATCGAGCCAGTGACGGCGTCTCACTGTCTCGCGCTGCATAATGGCAATGTATGCGGCCGGGCCGCCGAATGCCGTCGCCCCGATTCGCAGAAAAAGCAGGGCAGTTTCTTTTAGATAGATGCGCTTCACGGACATACTGTAACATATTCACGCATTTCGTATAATAGCCGCCGGTAAGGGCATTGCCAATGCTCAGAGTCTGGCAGAGGTAATCAGGGTGGCGGTCAGGCTGAACGAAGAGAAGAGGTTGCTTGATTCGTAGAATCTGTGTGAACAGTGCGTCAGATTGTGTAATTGAATGCTCATATTCAGGGGCTTAGAACGCAACTGTCAAGCTGTCTGATAAAACTAAAGAAGCTATCTATTTTGTCGGTGCACGAAGAAAGATATGTTACATCTACGCTTCCAACGACTAGATCGATTTCTGAACTATGCTTACGGTACCTACGGTCAGCGAGTTTAAGAATTTCGTCGAGCGTTTTTGATGGATGGTTGTATACTAACTCCGGGTCGTTGTTCGCTATGTCTAGTCCAAGACGACTGTGTATGTAAGCGTTCGTTAGCTTGGCGTCTATCCTTTCAAACATTCGCCAGTCGCACAAGAACCAGGCTTCTGTTTCCATGATTGCAAGAACAACACTGATTTTGTCGTACATGGGTGACTCTTGTAATTTCTTATCAATCGAATTCATAATCTGCACCTTGTCACTTCTCTTATTGGGGAATAAATCCTGCAAACCCAGCAGCAAATTGAAGCCTTGCTTGACAACCATATTGGAGGCATTTTCAACAACATAGCTTATTATCTTCTCACGACTGGGTACTTCAACCAGCGAAAATGAACAATCCAAGCCAATGGATTCTCTTGGTTCTTCGCTAGAAATGTAAGGATTCCTACCCCGGCGTACAATTTCCGTTAATCTG
>JACPSA010000025.1 GCA_016193545.1 Chloroflexota bacterium | reverse complement strand
CAGAACTCGACGACCGGGCCGTAGAGCTTGGCGAGAGTGAGACGCCCGTTGCTCATTATCACGATATTGTCTGCCAGGTCTGACCATTTCTGACCGGCGTCAGGACCCCAGACCATCTTTGCTTCATTAATCCTTTGCTCAAGCAGCTTAGCATTATCCTTGGCTGTTGCTTCATCCGGATTTACCAGCGCTATAGCCAGATAATAGCCTTTGTCATCTTTAGCTGCTCCAGTAGCCAGCGCTCGGTAGGGTTTGAGGCGGGCCTGCCGGTCTTTCTCGGTAACAAGACGCTCCTGTATCTCGGGAGATAGCTCATTAATCTTTTCTTGGTTGAATATCTCGTTAAAGTGGCTTATGGAATGCGACTCAGCAGAGAAGAACGCTGTTACCGTATCCAGATTCTCCAGACCCCCGGCGAGCAAACGATAATCTTCGTCATCAGCAAGCGATGCAATGTTGCCTTTATAGCTGTCTATCATCTCTTTCATTCCGTCAGTCCACAAAGTCCAGAAGACAAAGTCATCTACCAGAGCCAGTCGGTGTCCCCTTCCTAGTGGGCGTACATTGCTGCGGTACTGAAGACGAATTTCAAAATCCCCGTCCCAGCTATAGAATTCCTGTCCCTGATAGGGGACGGTCTCAAGCAGTTCGTTCATCGGGCCGGTCTTTACTGCATTGTCAATATTTTCACGTTTGAAATTACCACGCACCGCCTCATAGTAATTGACTGGGAGAGCACCGGCATATAGCGTTTGGGTAATGCCTGCAGCAGAGAATCCCAGTGTGGCTTTCAGTTCGTTGTCGCTATCACTCCCGGGAATAGGAATAATTCGTTCTAATAGAGGAATGGTGTGGCCAATGGCATATTTCCCATCGGGCATCTTTTCACTCATATAAGGAATATCCGAAAGGTAAGCAGCTTTAATGGTGTTATCATTTGAAGGTAAAACGCTGAGTAGTTCCAGCCAGCGGTTTGACTCTGACGGAGTGATTTTAACTTCATTAGTATCCTTAGAACAACCAAGAAGAAAGGTAACCGTGAGAAGCGCCATCAGACTCAAAGTCGCTAACACATTTAGCCGTTTTGATGATTTCCGCATGATTTTTCCCTCCGTATCGTCTGATTTGGCAGGGTGTTAACAAAACGTGCTTGATGTGTGAAGGTTTGCACGACAAAAGTATAACATAAATGGAGCTGGAGGGATTCGAACCCTCTACCTTTTGACTGCCGGTCAAACGTTCTCCCGATTGAACTACAGCCCCATCAGGTTCACTTATCCCAATCTAATTTAGCAGAAAATGGCTGAAGAGGCAAGTCTGGCTAGTGCCGAAAATACTGGTAGCGGCTGAAAAGAGGCGAGTAAATCAACCTCACGCTGGTTTGTGAGTAGCCTGGGATTTATTGACTAAACTGGTATTATTAACCGGAGAAATAGCTAAGATGAGCACTAGAGCCAAAAGGGGAAGGCCGGCCATAATGAGCCAGATACCTTGATAAGTGCCCCAGTGGTCATACGCCCATCCGCCCAGAACCGGGCCGACCACGTTGCCGATAAAATTTATGCCTATTATTAGACCAAAAATAGTCCCGAAATGCGTTCTGCCAAAGTATTCTCTCACTAAGACCGGTCTCAACACATTGAGCCCGCCATAGCCGATAGCAAAAAGAGCCAGGAAAAGTACCAGAGGCCAACCGCTACTACCGGAGGTAAAGGCAAAAGAAAGCATGCCGAGACCTAACATCACAAAGCCGGCGGTGGTGACCGTTTTCCGGTTCCATTTATCTTACTGCATTTACCAGAAGAGAGTGGGCGATGTAAGCAACGGATATAAACCAGAAGACTTTGCTTCGGAGAGCCTGCCCTACTTTGATGTCTACTTCAGCAGCCGGCGGTAGAATCGGTTTGTTACCAGGTGTTGCCGGTTCTCTTATCTCACCATCAGGCAGGTAGTTATATTGCTCGGGCTTGTGGCGGAAGACAAATGATAGCGGTAAAATCAGCACCAGCATACCGATGGCCAGGATAACCAGTGCCTGCCGCCAGCCGTAGGCATCAATGAGTTTTACCATTATCACTACTAACAAACCGCTGAAGCCGTAGCCACAGAGGGCGATGCCGCTGGCTATCCCGACCCTCTTCCGAAACCAGGAGGCGACAGCTGCTATCAATACCTCTACACTGGAACCGCTCATGCCCAGAGCCACCAGGAAGAAGGCTGCATAAAACATGCCGATAGAGTTGACACGGCTGAGGAGGAGCAACCCGACGGCAGCGCTGAGCACGCCAGCAAACACAATTCTCCGGGGACCCCAGCGGTCGAAGGCAAAGCCGATAAATGGTGCCATTAGGCTCATTTCCAGGCCACGCAGTGAAGCGGCCATCGAAATCTGGGTGTAGCTCCAGCCAAGCTCCTTGCTTATCGGCTCCAAGACGGCGGTGAACCCGTAGAAAACAACACCACCAACGTATAGCGCTGTCACTACGGAGGCAGCCACTATCCACCAGCCGTAGAATATTTTAGCCGGATGGCGGGTCAAAGATAGCACCTGGTAAGCTGTGTCATTAATATCCTGAGAGAGCAAAGTAAACCCAGCCAACTTGGCTGGGTCTGCAAAGGTTATTGTGCTGCGATTCTAGCAGTCCTGGTGCTAAAAGTCAAGGTAACGCTAAGGTTCTACTTAGTCCTGCTTGTTTTGACCTCACCCCCTTTAGTCTCCTTCTCCTCAAAAGGAGAGGGGGCATTGCCCCCCCTCTGTTCTCACTCCCTCTTCCCTAACAAGGGAAGGGGGTAGGGGGATAGGTTAATAACCGCCTTAGAGATTGGGACACCTGCCCGCCGTCCCTCTTGGACTCCGTCAGGCGGGTCTCCTTCACTAAACGCTATCCCAATCAGAAATGAGTAAAAAGAAGGTCAAAACCAACTCAATCAGAATAAGACAAAAGTCACATACAAGGGTTGCCTACAGGTCTAGAATAGTTTGTGTTGAGGGAGCCTTGGCTGAAGGTGGTGATGAATATGGTGATGTGGAAGTTTAAGAATTGTCCTCGATGTCAGGGTGACGTCTTTATTGATAAGGACCTGAACGGATGGTATGAGCAGTGTCTCCAGTGTTCCTACCGGCGTGAGCTGAGGGACATCACCGAGTTTAAGAAACAGGAAAAGGGTGACGGCAACCTGGTCGGCGGGAAACGCTCTAAGCACTGACCAGTTGTTACCGGTTCAATTTAAGGGTTCAACCCTTTTTGCGGTTGGTTTTCGGCTTTTGGGACCTGGTTACGGTGTTGGCCGTTTTAGTAGCGAAGGTCAGCAAATCATCAACGAGGTCAACGATAACGTTATCACCCTCCTTGAATTCTCCGCGTAGAACTCCAGTGGACAGCGGATTTTCTACATAGCGTTCTACAGCCCGTTTTAATGGACGCGCTCCGTAGAGCGGGTCGAAGCCGACTTTAGCCAGCCATGATTTAGCGGCGTCAGTTATCTCCAGTCCCAGCTTGCGTTCCGCCAGACGGTTCTGTAAATCATTTGCCAGCAAATCAACGATACTCCTCAGTTGTTCCTCGCTTAGTTCATGGACAGCCGATTCAGAAATTCGGGACGGAAGGTCTTCTTCACCTCAGCCATTACTTTTTCCTTCATATCCGCATAACTTTGCTGCCGTCCTTTAGTTCCAGCCTTCTGCGTGGCAAAGCCGAGGCTTATCTCGCGTTTGATAAGTTCAACACCCGTGTTGCTGGTCATGATGACTACAGTATTTCTGAAGTCAACTGTCCGCCCGTGCCCATCAGTCAGGCGACCGTCATCGAGGAGCTGCAGCAGGGTATTGAATACCTCCGGGTGGGCTTTTTCGATTTCATCGAGCAGGATTACCCGGTAGGGGCGGCGTTTTACTGCTTCGGTAAGCTGACCGCCTTCCTCGTAGCCAATATATCCCGGTGGGGCACCGATGAGACGTGATACCGTGTGTCTCTCCTGATATTCTGACATGTCCAGACGTACCATTGCGTTCTCATCATCGAACAGGAACTGGGCCAGAGTGCGTGCCAGTTCGGTCTTACCAACTCCGGTAGGGCCCAGGAACATAAAGCTACCAATGGGTCGGCTCGGGTCTTTGAGTCCGGAGCGGCTGCGGCGGATAGCTTCGGAGATGGCCGTAACTGCTTCTTCCTGGTTGACCAGCCTCTCGTGGATGCGGTCTTCCATGTGAAGTAGTTTCTCGGCTTCACCCTCAAGCATCTGGGATACCGGGATGCCTGTCCACTTCGAGATTAGTTGAGCAATATCCTCTTCGTCAACCGCACTATCAATCTTCTCACGCTTCAGCCACTCGTTCTTAGCCTTGTTATATTCATCGTCCAGGCGCAACCTTTCAGACTTAAGCTGGGCAGTACGTTCATAGTCCTGCCGCTGCGCGGCTGCTTCCTCCTCGTTGGTTAATTGCTTGAGCCGTTGCTCCAGTGATTTAACCTCAGGCGGGGCGCTCTCGGTATCGATACGTAGCTTGCTGGCGGCCTCATCAATAAGGTCGATTGCCTTATCAGGCAGATATCTGTCTGAGATGTAGCGCTCACCAAGACGGGCGGCAGCTTCCAGAGCGTCATCGCTAATCTTAATCTTGTGGTGAGCTTCATACCTGGGACGCAGCCCTTTGAGCATCTCGATAGTGGCTTCAACGCTGGGCTCACCGATAAATACCGGCTGGAGGCGCCGCTCCAGAGCCTTATCCCTCTCGATAAATTTACGGTATTCGTCAAGGGTAGTCGCCCCGACGGTCTGTAATTCTCCGTGAGCCAGCGCCGGTTTGAGCATGTTGCTGGCATCGATAGCTCCCTCAGCAGCGCCAGCGCCGACCACGGTATGAATTTCATCAATGAATAATATGACTTCCCCCCGTGACTCCTTCACCTCGTCCATGACCGCTTTGAGCCGTTCTTCAAACTCGCCACGGAACTTGCTGCCGGCCACCAGAGCTCCCATATCCAGAGCCACTACCCGGCGTCCTTTAAGTGAGTCAGGTACGTCATCGGTGGCAATCTTCTGGGCTAGCCCTTCGGCAATAGCCGTCTTACCGACGCCGGCATCACCGACAATTACCGGATTATTTTTGGTGCGCCGGGTGAGTATTTGCATCACCCGTTTAATCTCGTCATCCCGCCCGATAACCGGGTCGAGTTTACCCTGGCGGGCTAATTCAGTGAGGTCACGGCCATACTTCTGCAAAGAGCGGTATTTACTCTCCGCCCGGGCATCGGTAACCCTGTGCCCGCCACGAATCTTCTGCAGGGCCTGAAATACCTTCTCCTGGTCAACGCCGAATCTTTTCAGAATTGTGACTGCCTCACCCTTCT
>JACPSA010000141.1 GCA_016193545.1 Chloroflexota bacterium | reverse complement strand
GGGGTGAGGTCACTTAAGGTTTGCCGAATGAAAAGTGTCACTAATCATGTGAACCAGTACAATGGATTGACACAGGGTGTTAGCTGCTGGTAGACTTGGGCTAGGCAAAAGGATTTCCAGCTCTCTATCTTGAGTCACAATGGACCCGTGGTGTAGCGGTCTAACATGCCACCCTGTCACGGTGGAGATCGGGGGTTCAAATCCCCCCGGGGTCGCATCCAACTTTATTTCAATAACCTCAGGCCGTTAAGCATTACGATAAGGGCGCTACCTTCGTTGAGCAGAAGCCCGGGCACAAGGCTTATCCTGCCGGCCAGTGCCAGGGTAACCACCATGGCCACGATGGCTAGGGAAGCCACGATATTTTGTTTTATAGTAGATACTGCCCTCCGACTCAAATATAGGGCATGGGGAAGTCTGGAGAGGTCATCGGACATCAGCGCCATTTCGGCAGTTTCCAGAGCCACGTCAGTGCCAGCGGCTCCCATGGCAATGCCTACATCCGCCACCGCCATAGCCGGAGCATCGTTTACTCCGTCTCCTACCATTACTACCTTACCGTACTTTCTCTTCAGTTCTTTAACCGCTTCTACTTTATCTTCGGGTAGAAGCTGGGACCGGTATTCATCTATCCCCGCCTGTGACGCGATAGCCCTAGCGGTCCCCTCATTATCTCCAGTGAGCATAACTACTTTTTTAATTCCCGCCTTCTTCAGTGCGGCTATGGTGTCTCTGGCTTCGGGGCGAAGCTGGTCGGCTACGGCTATTATCCCCAGGATTTTCTTCTCGCCCAGCACCAGCATAGTGCTTTTACCTTCGTTCTCCAGTCGGACCAGTTCCTTAGCTGCTCCATCTAAAGGGATTGACATCCGCTCACAGAATCGCGCGTTGCAGACATGGTAAACCTTGCTATCAACAGTACCCGTGGCTCCCAGCCCGATGATAGCCTCGAAGCCCTCAAGGGGATGAATTGCTGCCCCCTCCTCCCTGGCTTTCCTGAGAATGGCATCAGCCAGAGGGTGTTCAGAGCGCGACTCGACAGAAGCGGCCAGAGAGAGAATATTATCGGCAGTGTAGGAATCGACGGGAATGATATCGGTTACCCGTGGCAGACCTATGGTGAGAGTCCCGGTCTTATCAAAGACGATGGCATCGATGCTGCCGGCGGCTTCCAGGTCGGAGCCGCCCTTAATCAGGATACCTTTCCTGGCGGCATTGCTGACCGCTGCCAGCACTGAGATGGGTACCGAGAGAGCCAGGCCGCAGGAGCAGGAGACCACCAGGACTACCAGAGCCCGGTAGAACCACGGCGTGAAAGGCTGGCCGAAAAAAAGAGATGGGACAACGGCAACTAACAAAGCTAGCAAGAACATAGCCGGGGTGTAAACCTTGCCGAACCCCTGGGCGAAGCGCTGATAGCTGGACTTCTTGGCTTCGGCCGTCTCAACCGAGCGGATTATTCGGGAGAGCGTCGTATTCTGTGAGAGCTTGGAGACTCTTATCTCGAGGGAGCCCCGCTGGTTTATGCTCCCGGCAAACACAGCCTCTCCTGGCGCTTTGCCGACAGGAATGGATTCTCCGGTTATGGGTGCCTGGTCCACTGATGACGAACCGGTCAGTACGACACCGTCAAGGGGGATGCGCTCTCCGGGTCGGACGATAATCGTCTCTCCTATCTGCACTTCCTCAACGGGGAGAGTTATTTCCTGTCCATTTTTTCTGACCAGTGCCTCCCGCGGCACCAGTTCCATGAGCAGTCGTAGTGAGCCTCGTGCCTTGTCTGTGGCATAGGTCTCCATGACCGCTCCCCAGGTATAGGCAAGAACCAGCAGCGCCGCCTCATCCCAGAATCCCAGGTAGATAGCTCCGATAGTGGCTACCACCAGGAGGGTATAGATATTTAGCGTCCTTGTTCGCAGGCTAGCCAGCGCCATCCGGGCTGGGAAATAACTGCCGGCTAATATCGCGGCACCATAGATAAAATCAGCTATCTGATGAGGTGTGCCAGCCCGCTCCAGGATAAAAGCAGTCAGCGTAAAAATGCCTGATACAGCGATGAGTTTGACCCGCGTGTCCGCCCACCATGACTTGGTCCTTGTTTTTGGCCTCGATAGGCGTGCCTTCATACCTGTTTCGGCGATGGCTTTAATAATACTCTGGGATGAAAGTTCGGCTGGGTTATAGGATACGTCCAGTTTTTGACTGGTAAGATTGACCTCGAACTTCAAGATTCCGGCCAGGCTTTTCAGCTTCTTGTCAATGACTGTCTCTTCGTCGCTGCAGTCCATGCCCTCGACATACAGGGAGACGGACTGGTTCATCTCTTCTGACTTTATCTTGTAGCCGAGTCTCTCCACTGCTTTGATTATCTCTCCTGTATTCAGGTCTTCGCTGGTGGCTTTGACCACGAGCTTTGAAGAAGACAATAATACCTGGGCTGAGGTGATACCCTTGAGCTTGGAAACGACTCCCTCTATTCTTTGGGCGCAATCAGCGCAATCCATACCTTC
This sequence comes from Chloroflexota bacterium, assembly GCA_016193545.1. Taxonomy (GTDB): domain Bacteria; phylum Chloroflexota; class Dehalococcoidia; order Dehalococcoidales; family UBA2162; genus JACPSA01. The sequence continues at coordinate 22,151 of JACPSA010000141.1, read as the reverse complement.
TACTCTGAAAGCTCTTTCCCGTATCACAGTAACCTCCTCCGACCAATTTAACGATTGCGTAACAGCTAAATCATTTATACAAAAATAAAACGGCGCTAAGGATGTTTGGTATGCTCCAGGCATACCTCTAGCAGTTGACGGATGTGGTCATCGCTCAGCGAGTAATACATCATGCGCCCTTCCCGGCGCTGTTTGACCAGATGAAGCGTTCGTAATATTCGCAGGTGCTGGGAAACCGCCGAATCAGAGATAGCTACCACGCAGGCAATATCGCATACGCACAACTCCTCTTCGGCCAGGGAGTACAGGATTTTAGCCCGGTTGGAATCAGCCAGTGCTCCGAAAGTCTCGGCCAGCACGGTGAAGACCTCATCGGGTAACAGGTGCTGTCTGGTCCTGGAGACCTTTTCCTCATCTATTGCCCAGACCTCACACTTGTCTGCAGTCCTTATCATTTCTGCATCCTTTAACATCTGCGTAACTGCTAATATAATAGCATCGTGGCCGCTCCGGTGTCAAGCGGACAATTAACTATCCCCCACCCCACCTGGATTGCTCTCGCCTGCCAAAGAACTTGTTCGGCCTGCTTGCGCTAAAGCTTCAGCGAAGGCAAGCGAGCAGGTCGCCTTCCGACTTGTGTCGGAATGGTCTCGCAATGACATTACAACCAAAGCCGATTGACAAATATTTTAGACGGGGCATATACTTGATAGGATTTTGAGGGTAGATATTGCGAACCGACGTTAAAGTGATTTCAATGCCCAATTTGAAATCGTGGAAAGAGAAGGCAAGGCAACTTCATACTGAAGTATACGCTCTTTACTTAGCCTTTAGAGACCCGAGAGTTCCCTGGTATGCCAAGGTCTTTGTTGCCATGATTGTCGCCTATTTTTTAAGCCCCGTAGATTTGATTCCTGATTTCATTCCTGTCCTGGGGTATGTTGACGATTTTGTGATTATTCCTGCTGGAATCTATCTGGCGCTAAAAATGATTCCCAGGGGAGTTTTAGAAGAATATCGACAAAAGGCCCGTTCCGAGCCAGTTACTACCAGATTGAAGTGGGTGTCGGCGACTATCATCATCTTGATTTGGCTGCTGGTGCTTTACTTACTGATAGAGTTTATCTGGGGAGTCACTCATTAGTGTCACGTCAGGTAAATAGGTGACTACTCTACTTTATGAAAAACGGGAGGATATGTCTTGATTTACTGATGGGATTCTGTCCAATGCCCATCCCCCTAACCCCCTTCCCGCTGGGAAAGGGGAGTTAAGTAAGAGAGAGGGGGCTATGCCCCCTCTCTACAATCTCTTCTCCTTCTCCTAGAGAGGAGAAGGAGATAAAGGGTATGAGGTCGTCAGTAAGCAGTAATTGGTTCAGTAATTAACCTGACAAGACATTAGTGCTGACTGCCTTACATCTGTCCAGTTTTAAACGGTCAGCAAGCCGGATGGTCTGGTTTAGCAGGTAGCGGAAAGCCGAAGGGAGGTAGGTAAAATCGATAATTCTGTAGTCGTACCAAAGAAGAAGAAACGGAATAGCGGGACTCTATTGCAGGCTATCGCTGTTATTGCCGTGCTGGCGGCAATGTGGTTCAGTTTCGGGCAAAATGTTCTAGCGCCGCGTCAGCAAACAGTGGCACCGCAACGGCTGGGGACGATGGACCTGGTCAGCACTGTTAAAGGCTCGGCGGCCCTCAGGGAAGTAAGTAAACTCCACGGGACGGATGTCGGTCTGGTGGATGCTTATATTGCCGAGTATGCTCATAGCTCGCCTTATCATGGTACCGGGCAGGTCACTGTCTGGGTCGGCATTGCCGAGAACGGCGATGCGGCCGCTGAACTGACCGGCAGGATGGTTCAAGGTATCCAAAAAGGAGGCTCCAGCTTTGCTAATCTGCAGCGTCTGTCTATGGCTGGCCAGGAAGCGTTCAGAGTTGACGGCCCCGGTGGTGCCCATTTTTTCTATAACTCCCAGCAGGCGAGGGAACGGGTTATCTGGGCGACGATAGAAGGTGGTGATACCCAGTCAATCTTAGAGCAGGTGCTCCAGAGCTTTTAATTCGAGATAACTGTGGATATTACTGGAATCAGTGCAACGAGATTGGTGTGAGTCAATACGCAGGTCCCCGGCATCAGGCTGATGACAGGGAGAGGAGAAGGTGGCAGAACCCGGAAGCTATCTTAGCCGATATCGGGGTAAAGCCCGGCTCCACATTCATAGATGTTGGTTGTGGAGGTGGTTTCTTTACGCTACCGGCGGCCAGGATGGTCGGCGCCGGCGGGAAAGTCTATGGTATCGATGTCGATGAGCCTTCCCTGAGAGAGATGCGGGAGCTGGCGGACAAAGAAGGCCTGCGGAATTTAGCGCTGACTGCCGGTAAAGCTGAAGAGGTGGCACTCTGCCAGGCATGTGCCGACCTTGTTTTCTTCGGTATCGCGCTTCATGATTTCAACGACCCGGCGAGAGTTTTAGTCAATGCCCGGAAAATGCTCAAGCCTGCCGGACACTTGGTAGACCTGGACTGGAAAAAGGAACCGATGAAGCTTGGTCCCCCGTTGTCGAAGAGATTTGCCGAAGGGGACGCGGTACGCCTTATCGAAGTCGCCGGCTTCAGTATCGAAACAATCGAAGATTCTGGCTCTTACCATTACCTGGTCATCGCCCGGCTAGCGCAGCCTGTCGCCTTTGTTTAAGAGGGGCTTTCTCGCCGAAGAGGTGTTTTTCCTCTTTTTGGATAGTAAAGCGGGCCAGGTTCTGAACAGTTCAGCCGAGGGGCGAACAAAACCAAAATTCCCATCTATATTGCGCAGGGTGGCTTCGTGTTGTTCAATATGATGTGTGGCGGTGCAGTCTTTGAGGAAGACTATATTGTAATCTATCATAAAGCCGTGCCGCGCTGTTGATTCTACACAGGTGTTGGTGGTTACGCCGCTCATTATTAGCGTCTTGATTCCAGCATTGCGCAAAATAATGTCAAGATTGGTGCCGATGAAAGCATCGTACCTTTGTTTGACGACGATACGTTCGCCGGGTAATGGTTTCAACTTGTAAAAATCAGCTCCCCAGGTGCCTTCCTCGCATAAAGGAGGCAGATTTCCTCCTCGGCTCTTATTTTTCCAGGCTTCGGAACGGGTCCACTTACTGTGGCCGTTGCGTATAAATATCACCATTACCCCGGCCTTTCGTCCCTCTTCAATCAGTTTGACGATGTTAGGTACCACAGCGTTCATGGCAGAGATATCTATGCCTCTTTTGGCTTGCCCTCCCTCAGGGTGGCAGAAATCGTTCTGGACATCTATCACCAGTATGGCCGAATACTTGGGGTGTACCAACTTATCCAAACTAACCATCGGGACCTCCTTTCCGTTATTTTACTTTATCTTATTCCCTGACCAGATTCTCTGCAATGAATGTTAACTTTGTTTAAAAAGGGCTTTTTTGCCGATAACCTCTTGTTTCTGGTACCAGCTCTGTACCATCTCTACCACCTCCTCGGGACGGTCACAAACCCGCAGGAGATTGAAGTCTTCCTCCGAAATGAATTTTCTGGCCAGGGCGGAGCTGCGTAGCCAACTGAGAAATCCTTGCCAGTATTCGCTATTGAACAATACTACCGGGAAGGGTTTTATCTTGTGGGTTTGTATCAGGGTTAATACCTCGGTTAGTTCGTCAAGAGTGCCCAGCCCGCCCGGTATCATGATAAAAGCAATGGCATACTTCACCAGCATCACTTTGCGGACAAAAAAATGGTGGAACATTATCGACTTTGTCGTGTAGGTGTTGCAGATTTGTTCCTCGGGTAGCTCGATATTGAGACCGAGCGAGTTAACGCCAGCTCTGAGGGCACCTTTATTGGCTGCCTCCATCACGCCCGGCCCGCCGCCGGTTATTATCGAAAAGCCGGCCATGCCAAGACGATAGGCTATTTCTTCGGTCTGGGCGTACAGCGGGTCGTCGACGGCCAGCCGAGCCGAGCCATAGATGGTTACTGCTGGCTCAACAGCGGATAGTGTGTCGAAACCTTCGACCAGTTCGCCTATTATGCGGAATAGGCGCCAGGATTCTTCTTTGGCCAGGTCATTTATTTCATATCCGTGTGGCATAGTATCCCTCCCTCTGGCTTAATTAGAGATAATGATTTTTCCGCGTTATTCCAGAAATGTCTCCGTTCCATACTCCGGTATCGATACCTTCCAGCCGGTTTCCTCTCTGAGGAATTGACCGAACTGCTCTGCCGACTTTGCTTCCCCGTGGACGACAAATACCTGTCTGGGGGCGCTCTGGAGGCTGGTAATCCACTGGTAAAGCTCATCTCTGCCAGCGTGGGCAGAGATACCGTGTATCTGAGCAATCCTTGCCCGTACCGGGTAGTGTTGCCCCAGTATCCTCACCTGTTTAGCCCCATCTATAATCTGCCGGCCCAGTGTACCGATTGCCTGGTATCCCAGGAAAAGTATCGTGCTTTCGGGTCGGGTGATGTTAGTGACGAGGTGGTGCTTGACTCTGCCCCCGGTGCACATTCCTGAGCCAGCTATTATCATGATAGTGCCTGATATATGATTGAGCGCTTTTGATTCATCTACCGTCTGCACCATCTTAAGGCCGGGGAAGTCAAAGGGTGATTTATGCTCATGCATCAGGCGGAACATCTCTTTGTCGAGCAATTCACTGTGGCGTTTAAATACCTCGGTGATGCTTATCGCCATCGGGCTGTCGAGAAAGACCATCAAGTGCGGTATGCGGTCTTCTAGGAGCAACTTGTTCATGTGGTACAGAATTTCCTGGCTGCGCTGCAGGGCAAAGCTGGGTAAGATGATATTACCCCCTGCTTTCCAGGTTGCGTTGACAATTTCAGCCAGGTCGTCACCGATATCGATAGGTTCCTGATGTATTCTGTCCCCGTAGGTCGATTCAATGACAACATAATCTGTCTGGCTGAATTGGGTTGGGTTGCGCAATATCGGTCTTTCCCTTCTGCCGACATCACCTGAAAAAATGATTGACCTGTGTCCACCCGGCTGGCTCACCGTAATCTTTATCATGGAAGAGCCGAGTACGTGACCGGCGTCATGGAAAGTAGCGTTAATGCCATCACCTAACGGGATGACCTGCTCATAATTTACAGGTACAAACAGGGGAAAAGCAGCCTGAGCATCATCGGCGGTGTAGAGAGGGATCTCCGGGAAAGGCCCCTTTCTTTTCTCCCGTTCGTGACGCCTCTTTTTGAAAGCGGCGTCTTCTTCCTGGAGGTGCGCGGAATCCAGCAATATTATCTGGGCAATCTCACAGGTGGCGGTCTGGCAATAAACTTTACCCCGGAAGCCGTCGCGGACCAGCTTGGGTACCAGTCCGCAGTGGTCAACATGAGCGTGGGTCAGCAAGACGGCATCCAGAGAAGACGGTGGTATAGTAAAAGGTTCCCAGTTGCGGTACTTGAACTCTCTTTCCTGGTAGAGTCCGCAGTCAATCATTAGCCGGGTATTATTAGCTTCTAGCAGATATCGAGAACCGGTAACATTAGAGGCTGCACCGAGGAAACTTAGCTTAATCGGCAATATAGCGTCTCCAGGTTAGCTTTTTTACTATGATACCATCTAATCGTCTGAACTGCCAGAAAATAGGGTTCACACGTATCAGAGACTAGCCAAAGAAGTATTCGGCTACCCGGTAAATACTCATATTCACCTTTTTTGTTTTGTCCTGTACCGCTTCTAGCGGAACAGTAGTAATCCTGTTCCCTTTGAGAGAGGTCATTACGCCGTAGATTTTGCGCTCGACCAGGTCAGTTGCTTTAACTCCGAAAGCGGTAGCCAGGCTACGGTCGTAGGCTACCGGCGTCCCTCCCCGCTGAACATAACCCAGAGAGGATACCCTGGTCTCCAGATTTGTTCTCTGCTGAATAATCTTCTCCAGAACGTTGGCGATGCCGCCTAACCGGGTTGAATCTTCAGCTCTTGAATTATCCGGCTCGGGTAGCGCTACTATTTTCCCTTCCAGCACCGTTCCTTCGGCTACAACGACAATACTGAAATTAACTCCTCTCTCTTTTCTGTTTGTTAGCATCTGGCAGAATTCCTCTATCCTGGCTTCATTCAGTGGTATCTCCGGAATCAGGATGGCATCGGCTCCATTAGCCATGCCGGCGTAGGTGGCAATCCAGCCGGCGTACCGCCCCATTACTTCCAGGAGCATCACCCGGTGGTGGCTTTCCGCCGTTGAGCGAAGCCTGTCCAGGGCATCGGTGGCAATCTGGACAGCAGTCTGAAATCCTATGGTAAAGTCTGTCCCCGCTACGTCGTTGTCAATTGTCTTCGGTATTCCAATTACCGGCAGCCCCATTTTGTATAGTTTGCTGCTGACGCTGAGGGTACCCTCTCCTCCCAGCACCACCAGTGCTTTCAGATTCAGCCTGTTGAATCTGTCAAAGACTTGCTGTGGGCCATTTTCAATGGCAAATGGACTGACTCTGGAAATGCCCAGGATTGTGCCTCCCCTATCGATTATTCCGGAGGTGTTGATTCTGTCCAGGGTCATCGTTTCATTGTCGAGCAGGCCCTTCCAGCCGTTTTGAATGCCGATTACATCGTAACCCCGCTGGATGGCTGACTTGGTAACGGCCCTGATGGCAGCGTTAAGTCCCGGACAATCTCCTCCGCCGGTCAAAATGCCAATCCTTTTTTTCGTCTCCATACGTGCCTCCGTTTTGCAAAGAGCTAGCCCACACCTGGAAGTTGCCTTACGTCCATACTATTATACTTTGCCACACCTAATTTTTCATCGGGGACTACTTTTGCTACTGTAGCTGCGCTATCTAGCGAGATGTTATCTCAGCGCTGGTGGCATAGCGGCTGGCCTTAGGGGGTTTGACTATTCCCATGAGGAAGGCAGCCACAGCGAATAAGCCAATGATTATGATGAAGGCTGGTTGATATGAGCCAAGGATATCGAAGATAGCGTTCATAGCCAGCGGGCCGATAGCGGCAAACCCAGAAGATATTAAATAGGCTAACGAGCGGGCTAACCCCAGGCTCAAACGACCGAAATAGTTAGCCCAGACAACCTCTTGAGTGACGGTGACGGCGACGATGCCCAGTCCGTAAAACACCACTGCCAGCCAGAGAAAAACCGGTTCCTCGGCCAGGAGGAAAAAGATAGCCCCGATACTTTGAATCACGAAGGGGAAAGTCCGGACCAGAGTTTTATTGGCATACTCGGCGATGAATCCCATGAACGGCACGGCTGTTGTCATGATGATAGCTCGGAAGGTGATGATGGTTGCTACCATGGTATCATTGTAACCCAGGTCCTGGATGTACGGGGCCAGACTGATGTTGATACCTTGAAAGGCCATACTCTCGATTGCGTAGGCAGCGGCCAGTAGCCAGAAGCTCCCGGTCGTCAGCACTTCCCGGCGATTCCAGATTGGTTCCAATCCTGAAGGCATATTACCGGTGGGGTTCTCTTGCTTCCTACGGCTTTCGGTTTCGGTAGTGCTCGGGGTGATGCCGTCCGGGTGTAAACCCATGTCTTCCGGACGGCGGCGCATCAGGATGGTCGAGGGGATGATGACAACCAGCCAGGTCATGATAGCGAAGATGATAAACATTGTCCGCCAACCAGAGACGGCGATAACAAACACAGTGACCGGTGTCATGATTATGTTGCTTAGGTTACCTCCGATGCGAGAGATGGCGAGAGCCCGCCCCCGTTTACGGACAAACCAGTTGTTGACGGCAACATCAGTGACCAGGCTGCCCATAAAGGTGAAGCCAATGGCTACGATTACGCTGCGAAAGAGGTAAAATTGCCAGAGGGCGTTGATTTGAGTTATCGCCAGCATCGCCACGCCGACGATAATAGCTCCGATGGGCATCAGCGCGCGGGGTCCGTACCGGTCAGCCAATGGTCCCACAAGGGGAGCGGTCAGAGCTTCGGCTGCTCGTGCGATGGTCTGGATGGCAGCCAGGGCAGTGCGGCTCCAGCCGAATTCGGTTTGCAGTGGCCGGAAAAAGAGTCCAAGCACGGATGAGTGCTGTTCGGCGTAGGCTAGCTGTGCCATGAAGGAAGCCGCCACAATATTCCAGCCATAAAAGTAGCGGGGTTTCCGTTCTCTGGTCTTGGTCACTTAGCTTGCTCCTTTGGCTTTGAGCGGCCTGAGCCGGGTAGAGAGCAGAAACGCGCTTACGCTGATGATAAGCAGGATTAGAAAAGCGAGTTGATAGCTCTGGGTAACATCAAAGATGCGGGCGGTGGCGGTAGGTCCGATGGCGCCGCCGATGTGGCTGATAAAGAGAGAGGCACCGTAGATTGCGCCATGAGACCTGGTGCCGAATAACTCGGCTATCAGCGGGGCGATTATGGCAAAAAAGCCGCCATGAGCAAAACCATAGACCGCGGCGAACAGGTATAGTTCCCATAGCTCATCGGCGAACTGCAGCCAGGCTAAAGCGGCTACTAATATCATAAAGCAGATAACCAATGCCCGTCGGCAGCTGGTTCTATCGCTGACAGTGCCCATTACCAGCCGACCTAGAATACTGACGCCGCCAATGGTGGACAAGACGCCGGCAGCACGTGTTGCCGTCAGCCCGAGGTCCAGGGCACGCGGAACAATGTGAAGGGTCATACTGACGGTAACAATTAAAAGCAGCAGATAGGCAGTGCAGAGCATCCAGAATTGTCTGGTGCGAATTGCTTCCTGAAGGAAAAAGCCTATATCTGCCGGATATGAACCATCAGTTGTTGACTTTTCGGTACCGTAGGGCTGCAGACCCTTTTGACTGGGGTCCCGCCTCAGCAGTTGGGCGCCGGCCACTATCCCTGCCATGGCGGTAAGGGCAATGAAAATGTAGGAGTTGCGCCAGCCATAGCTTGAGATAAGCCAGCTGGCTACCAGGGGCATTGCCGTCATGCCGGTGCCGGTGCCGACCTTGACGATGGCAATCATCAGTCCCCGTCTTCTGGTGAACCACCGGGCGGTCGTTGACAGGAGCACAACGTTCCCGGCGGTGGTGCCCATACCCACTATCACCGGGTAGAAAAAGTATAATTGCCAGACAGCATGAGTCTGGGACAACAGATAAAAGCCTAAGCCCAAGATAAGACCGGAGATAGCTATCACGATGCGGGGGCCGAACCTATCACTAAGGCTGCCCACGCCGATGGAAAACAGTCCTTCCAAGAAAAATGCCAGCGAGTGGGCACCGGAGATTACAGTCCGACTCCAGCCAAACTCGTTTTGCAACGGCTTAAAAAAGACGCCATAGGTGCTGGACGAGCCGTGCATTAAGAAGATGATAAAGAAAGAAGCGATGACTACGATATAGCCATAAAACAATTTCTGGTTGCTGTTCTGCATCAATTAACAATCGCCTCGTTACGATGAAAAGCCCTGACAACCAATGTCTGCTGGCATCTACTTACCTGAATCCCTAGCCTGAGTAGGTTGTTCATCTCATGGCTTTAGCTAGCTGCGTTTCCATGGCTGGCTTGGTCATTGCGCCAACAACCATGGCGCGGATTACCCCATCCTTATCCACGAAGAAACTGGCGGGTATACCGGTGACCCGGTATTTGTTGCCTACCTCACCAGTAGTGTCGATAACGAAGGTCCAACTGTAGCCGTTACTCTCGACAAACTCTCCGACTACATTTTCTGGCTCAAGGAGGTCGATGCCAACAATGATGACATCTTTGTCATTGTATTCCTGATATAAAGCTTCTATCTCCGGCATTTCGGCGCGGCAGGGTGGGCACCAGGTAGCCCAGAAGTTAAGGAACACCGTTTTACCCCGCAGGTCGCTGAGCCTAACCTGGTTACCCTTCAGGTCGAGCAGGGTGAAATCGGGTGCCAGATATCCTACCTTGGGGGAGGGAGGTAGTTTCCCCGCATTTACGCTGCGGGTGCCAGCCGCTTCTTCTCGGCTGCCGTTGGCTGGTTGGAATGAGAGGTTACAGCCCGGGACAGCCAGCAGGCCCAACAGGACTATGACCAGGAATACGATTATTGTTCGGCGGTAGCCTGGCGGGTTAAATTGTAGAGTCATATCTATTTTACCCTCCTAATGTCCTTATTTCTGGTGTTCGGTTGTGGCTTAGCTCAAGATGTTCCCCACCGTAAACCAGAAATAGAGAATGTAGCCGCCGGCGAAGATGAGCAACAGGCCGCTAAGTCGAGCTATCAATGGAATCAAGCGGTGCAGCCAGCGGTTGACTGTTTCTTTAAACAGTGCTGAACCCACTGTAACTAGGGCAATGACGAAGCCCATACCCAGGGCATAGCTGACGAATTGGAGTAAACCTGAGGTGAAGCCTTTGAGGGCCAGGACACTGCCGACCACGGTTAAAAAGACGGGCAGGGTACAGCTTAGCGCTGCTATGCCGTAAGCGACTCCAAAGACCAGAAACCCTTTAATACCAATATTGCCGTTATTAGTCAGGTGATTGGCCAGCCGTGCCGGTAAGCTGGTGTAGACATGGCCCCCCAGCAAGAGGTAGACCCCGAGCAATATAAGGATTGCCCCGATGAGAACGGACACCCATGGTATGAAGGCAATCAGGAACTGCCCGCCCAATGAGATGATAGCCCCCATGACCCCGAAGAAGGAGACAAACCCCATGGTGACTAATCCGCTCATACCCAGCGCGCGGATACCTCGTCTGAGGGGCGACTTAGCCCAGTAGCCTTCCTCTCGGGCTCCTAGATAGAGGCAGGAATAGGCGGGAAGCATAACGATGCCGCAGGGGCTGACTGTGGTCACCATGCCGGCGCCAAAAGCAAATCCGAAAGGCAGCAGGTTAGCCAGATTAGCCACTATGGTTTCAATCATTCGCGTTCTTCGTTATTCCGTCGCTGGGCTCAATTATTAGTGTTTCAGCCAGCACCATATGTCGTCCCTATCATCTTTGTGTGGGGGTGGTTTCGGGAAAGTGGTGCTTAGTTATTATAGCAGAAGAATAGCTGCTGTCCTAGTCAGGAGCCGAGAGTTGGACACGAGCTGTCGGCAGTATCTATAATAATAGAATATCGCCGTATACGAATGTGGCTTCTGCTATCTAACATGCCAGTCAATTTAAGGCCTTCGCCTACCCTGCGTTCCGATAAGGAGGGAAGATGGTAACGGAATTTGGCTACACCGGCAAGATTCTGAGGGTGGATTTGTCGACGGGAAGCATGACCGATATACCAACGGCTAAGTATGCTGATCGCTTTCTCGGTGGGAGGGGTATTGCGGCTAAAATTTATTGGGACGAGGTGTCACCGGAGGTTGGGGCGCTGGAGCCGGAAAACCGGCTGATATTTATTATCGGACCTCTAGCCGGACTGCCCGGATTAGCCGGGTCAAGGTGGCAGGTTTGCGGGAAATCTCCAGCGACGGCTCCCGAGCACTTCTGCTACAGTGGCTGCGGGGGAAGCTGGGGAGCCTACCTGAAGTTTGCCGGTTATGATGGCATTGTCGTCCAGGGAAAATCGGACAGGCCAGTCTATCTTTTCCTTCATGATGGTATTCCGGAAATCAGAGGTGCCTCTCCTCTCTGGGGTAAACCGGCCGATGAGGTGCGGGCAGCATTAAAAAATGAGCTGGGCAGTGCCACCAGGGTTGTCGCCACTGGCCCGGCAGGCGAGAATATGGTTATTTTTGCCAGTCTGCTGGCTGATAATGATGCTACCGGCGGTAGTGGCTTTGGCGCGGTTATGGGTTCTAAGAACCTGAAAGCCATCGCCGTTAGTGGCAGCCGCAAGGTGCCGGTAGCTGACCCGGAGAGGCTCCGGGAGCTAAGCCGGTATATCCGTGAATTGAAAAGAGATAGCACTCCGGAATGGGAAACATCAGCCGGCTCGAAAAGGAAAAAGGAGCTTTGCTATGGCTGTATCAAGGGCTGTAATCGGTCGATATATCAGGCTGACGATGGCAAACAGGGGAAGTTCATGTGCCAGTCTGCCTCATTTTATTCTTCATGGGCGGATAGATATTACCAGAAACGGAATGATGTCCCCTTCTGGGCAACCAAGCTCTGCGATTACTACGGGCTCGATACCAAAGCGATTACTCCGATGCTAACCTGGCTCTCCAGATGCCGGCAGACCGGCCTGCTAACCGACGAAAATACGGGCCTGCCGATGTCAAAATTGGGCAGTCTTGAGTTTATAGAAGCCCTGGTGAAAAAAGTCTCTTTCAGGGATGGCTTTGGTGATATTCTGGCTCAAGGGACATTTAAGGCGGCCGAACTGATGGGAGGAAAAGCAAAGGAACAAATCGGTGATTTCCCGTTTAAAGCCGGACAGCGGATGACCTACGGTCCCCGGATGTATATTGCCACCGGCCTTCTCTATATGGTGGAACCCAGGCCACCGGTGCCGGAGCTTCATGAAATAAGTCACCTGGTGGTCGACTGGGTGGAGTGGGTGAAGAAGAAAAAGGATGCTTCTTTATCCAGTGACGGGCTTCGTTCGATTGCCGAGAAATTCTGGGGTAGTGCCCTGGCTGCCGATTTCTCCACCTATGAGGGGAAAGCCCTGGCGGCTAAAATAATCCAGGAGCGTCAGTATGCCAAAGAGAGCCTGATTCTCTGTGACTTCTCCTGGCCTATGGCTTATATTAGAGATGAGAAGGGTCAGGTAGGCAACCCCGGACTGGAAAGCAAGATTGTCTCCGCAGTCATCGGCAAAGAACTGGATGAGCAGGGTCTTTATCAGGTGGGTGAACGGGTACTTAATCTGCAACGGGCGATACTGGCCAGGGAGGGGCATCGGGGTAGGGAGAATGACCTACTTCCGGAGCCGTGCTATGCCGTGCCATTGGACAGTGACAGCCGTAATCCGGAATGCCTGGTGCCTTCGTACCGGCTTGCAAACAATGGCCAAACTGGCTGAACTGAGACTGGGGGATATCGCTGAAGATTTGGCACGAAGAGGGTTGGTCGTCTAAATCTCTATCTCAGTTGTTATCCGGGATTTACCTGACAGGCTAGGGGAAACACCCGAGCTGGCAGTGGTTAATCTTTATCTTTAGTTTGTTGGCAACATCGGCGACTTCTCTGGGAGCGGCTTTAGCCTTCTTGGCTACCTCGAATGTCACGGTACAAGGCAGACTGCCGTCAATCAATGTGGCTTTGATATCATCGGCTAGCGCCTGGCTGATACGGATGCTGTCCAGGTTGTGAACTGCCTTTTCAAACTTGAAACAACCTAGCTGGCAATCAATGATTCTCACCTTTTGCTGATTGGCCATATCGCCGACCTGTCTGCGGCTGACACCCAGCTTCCCAGCTATCTGAAATGCGGTCGCACAGGGCAGATGGCCGTCAATCAGGGAGGCGCTTAATTGGGTTGCCAGTCTTTCATCTTTAGCCGCATTGTTCATTTCGGGGTCGGGAGTTTTCTCGGGCATAAGTCACCTCTTCTTGGTTAGAAAATCTTTCAGGAGCCCTCATCTTTGACCAGTATTATCTCAAAAGGACACTTGATGGCCCCGGAGGAACAAAAAGTCTCACAATCGGTGCAGTAGTCGCAGTCTTCGGGTCTGACGATAGTCGCTTTGCCGTTCACTACGGCGACGATACCGGCAGGACACAGCTCAACACAGTCTCCGCAACCATTGCATTTTCCCAGGTCTACTTCGGGAATTACGATAGTCACCGCAAAACCTCCCCCGTATTTACCGAGTAATCAGCTTAAATTTAAAGCATGCTCTGTCCCGTGTATACGACTTTTGTCGGAAATCTAAATCAATTGCCTCAATATCTTGGGGTCGGTGATGATGATGCGTTGCCCTTCCATCTTGATGGCACCCTTCTTTTCTAAGGTCCTCAGTGCCCTGCCGACGACATCCCGTACCGTACCTATCATGGCGGCCATCTCATCCTGTGTCAAGCGTCGCACTGGTGAGGGACCTCCCTCGACCACGGCCAAATCGAGAAGGGTCTTGGCGAGGCGACTTACGACATTGCGGAAAGAGAGGTCCTCAACCAGGGCCGTCATCTGGCGCAAGCGTCTGGCAAATTGCCTGATAATGTTAAGTCCTGTCGGGCAGTCAGCCAGCAGAGAGAGCAGTTTTTCTTTGGGTATGAGATAGACAGTAGCCGGTTTGAGCGCCGAGCCGCTGGCCGGGTTAGGGCCGCCATCAAAGACAGGGACATCGTTGAAGCTATCCCCCGGCCCGGCGATGAGCAGTACCTGCTCTCTCCCTTCTGGAGAGCTTTTGAAAATACGAATCTGTCCTGATTTGACCACATACAGGCCCCGGCAAGGTTCCCCTTCGAGGAAGAGGAGTTCCCCTCTAGGAAAAGAAAGTTCAACAATATCTTTCTTAAGACGCTCTATTTGCTCACTGTTCAGAGCGGCAAAGTAGGGTAATGATTTCAAGAAGTTATCAGATGACGTCATTAGACGACCCTTTCCCGAAAATGGCTAACGATTTTTTACAATCTTACCATAACTGAGAAAATCCTGCACAGGCACGAGTGACGTTCTGCGACAAAAGTCGTATACACCTGGCGGCGTAGAAGCTATATTTGAAATGTCTGAAGAGCGACTGCGTGACTGGAAAATGACCGAAAAGGGGTATGAACATGGTGTTGGACGGAAAATGCCCGGGGTCCGGTAGCCTGCGGCAGCCTGTTCCTGGATTTATCAACTGCCCTGACTGCGGTACCGAGGTGGAAATCTGGACTGATGAGCTGAGGGCTACCTGCCCTAAGTGCGGTACTCGGGTGTTTCGAGAGCAGCAGCCTTCTTGTATTGACTGGTGTTCTTATGCCGAGCAGTGCGTGGGGCCTGAAGTCTACCAGAGGCTAAAGCGGACGGCGCCAGAAAATTCTGCGGAAGCAGGAATAGCCACGCCTCTCGATGTTTTGCGACGGGAGCACGAGCGAGTGCTGGAACAACTCAATGTGTTGCAGGCGGCAACTCTGTGCTTAAGGGTGAGCAGTTCAGTGCCACAGTCGCCGGTCAGGGATAATGGCATTAACAATCTTAATAAGGTCATCGATTTCTTTGATAAAGAGGTTAAATCGCATTTTCAGCGTGAGGAAGAGGTGCTCTTTCCGGCGATAGAAAAGCATATCGGGGCGGAGAAAAGCCCAACACAATTATTGCTCAAGGAGCATGCCCAGTTGTGGCTGTGGTATGCTCAGCTCAGGAGCAAAGTGGCCGAGTTTCCAAAGAATGGTAGTGCCCAGACGGTAACGGTGGATATTTACGAAATCGCCCGGCAGATGATAGGGCTGTTGCGCAGTCACATCGAAAAGGAAAATGCTACTCTATTCCCCCTGGCTGAGGGTTTACTGGCAGAGGCTGAGCTGGCTGGAATTACCCAGATTTCGGCTCATTAGTATCGGTAGTAATAAGGCGGTTTGTCATGATTGAGATTTTTCGTGATTTTTTGAAGCAGGTTGAGCCGATTAAGTTCAGAGAGCCGCTGGCTGAAACTCTAGGGGCGGTGAGCGAAGAGGACGCTGCTTTAGAGTATAGCTTTATCGATACGGTCAAGATGGCCGGGCACGCTTGTCCTACTGTCGCCGGTGCCTATTTATCCTGTCAGGAAGCCCTGAAAAAGCTTTATCCCGGTGAAATACCGGTCAGAGGAGAGATTGCCATTACGGTTTATGGTGAGGCGGATGAAGGGGTTTATGGAGTCATGGGTCAGGTATTCAGCTTTCTTACCGGTGCGGCGCCGGCATCCGGTTTTAGAGGCCTGGGCCCCAAGTTTAAGAGAAAGGATTTACTGAAATTCAACCCGGAGAAAATCGACCCTCAGGCGATGTGTTTTGAGTTTAGGCGCCTGGATAACGGCAAGACGGTTCTGGTCAGGTTTTATCCCCAGAGAGTCCCCTTCTCCGGAGAAAAAGCCGGCAGAATGGGGGGACTGTTAGAAAAGGTTATCTGGGAAGCGGCTAAAGAAGACGAGAAGAAAGAGTTTCAGGAGCTCTGGCTAGAAAAAGTTAAAGCTATGCTGGACAGGAAAGAGATTGAACAGTGGTTAAAATTAGGAGTAAAGGAGGCATTAAAATGAGTGGAACGCAAACAATCGATGTTAAGGGATTGGGACATGCTGAGAAAGAGGGGCTGATTTTCCCCGGTGTCGAGAAGCTTGGCGCTGGCGACACGCTGAGGATTGTGGTCGAGTTTAACCCAGTGCCCCTGGTCTATCTGTTGAAGGCGCAAAATGAGTTTGATGTTAGCTATGAGAAAGAAGGTCCGGAGGAGTGGATTCTGAATGTCAAAAGGATTACTCCCAGGGAAGACCAAAAGGAGCAGTTCAAGGACCTGCTCAAGGAATTAAAGGAAGAGGGAACATCGGCTGCGGCTAAAGAGAAAGCCAAGACGCTACTCCAGGCAGTTGATGCCACCACCTTAGGAACTCTGGAACAGGAGTTGATTCGGGAAGGCGTTTCCCATGAGGAGATTAGAAAGAGCTTATGCGATATCCATCTCGAGGTGCTGCGGGACAGCCTGGTGGCCAAGAGGATAGAGACATCGGCACCCCATCCGGTGCATACCTTCATGGAGGAGCATAAAGTTATCCTGGAGAGCTTAAACGAGCTTGGCGCTGTTATCGAGAGGCTGAAAGAGAAAAACAGCTTCGAGAGTCTGGGGTCGGACGCCGAAAGACTGAAGGATATCTCGCATCATCTGGTCGAGGCCGAGAGTCACCACCAGCGGGAAGAAGATGTTTTATTCCCTAAACTGGAGAGGCGCAATATAGTGGAGCCACCGTCGATTATGAAGATGGACCATGTAGAGTTCCGCAAAAGAAAGCAGGGACTCTATCAACTGGCCCATAATCCCGACGATTATGCTTTTACTGAGTTCAAGGACAAGGTCATTGAGCTGGGTGAATATCTGACCGAGGAACTGGAAAGTCACATCTTCAAGGAAGATAACATTCTCTATCAGATTGCTCTCCAGGTGTTGACTGAAAAGGAGTGGGATGATATTAAGAGGGAGTGCGACAAGATAGGCTATTGCTGCTTTACCCCGGAAGACCAGACGAAGGAGGCAAAGATTATGGAGTTGGATTTGAGGCAGATAATGCCCTTTGAGAGGCATGAGAAGATATTCGAGGCCTGGGATACGCTGAAATCCGGTGAGACACTGAAAATCATCAATGACCATGACCCGAAGCCATTACACTATCAATTCGAGGCAGAGTACAAGAATCAATACGAGTGGCAATATGAACAGAGCGGGCCCAAGGATTGGATTGTCAGCATAAAGAAGGTCTGAAAAGCTCCAGGTGCTAAAGAGGAATAAATTTTATTATTAGATAGAGGGGGTATGAGACATTATGAATAACGGGGCCAGACCAACAGAAATATTGAAAAAAGAGCATGAGGCGGTACTGGGAAAGCTTGATAACATGGAAAGGGTTATTGCCCAGTTGGATAAAAGGGAAGAAATCGCAGATAAACTGAAAGAGCTGGCGGCCTTTTTCAAGGCTGATTTCTGGGTCCATTTCGACAAAGAGGAAAAAGCCCTCTTCCCCGAGTTCGACAACTTTATGCCACGTGGTGCCGGACCACTCGCCGTAATGCTCGACGAACATAAAGTACTGAGGGACACCAACGCAGTGATGCAGCGGGCTATCGGCAGCTATCTTAATCATGACGACAGCAGCGAAGTCAGGGAAAAAATCCGGCGAAACGGGTCGCACTTCATTGAAACTCTCAGGAACCATATCTTTAAGGAAGACAACATCCTGTTTGCGATGGCGGAGATGCATTTTGAGCAGGCGCAAAATGATAAGGTCGTCAGGCTTTTTGCTGAGATAGACAAATCTAAGGCGGGTTAAAAATGGACACAATTGAAGCCTTACGTAGCAGGCGAAGCGTGAAGAGTTATCTGTCCACGCCGGTATCCCGTGAAACATTGCAGACACTGGTGGATTTGGCTCGTCTTTCTCCTTCCGGAGCC
Source organism: Chloroflexota bacterium (assembly GCA_016193545.1). GTDB lineage: Bacteria > Chloroflexota > Dehalococcoidia > Dehalococcoidales > UBA2162 > JACPSA01. The sequence goes on along the minus strand of JACPSA010000141.1, from coordinate 4,235 downwards.
AACAAAAATACCTGGCATTTTATCGTAATTACTCGGCAAAACACGCTGGAACGGTTGGGACAGACACATCCTAATTGTAAGTGGTTAAGCTCAGCACCAGCCGGAATTGCCATTGTCATCGACCCCACTTCCACCCGTTACTGGCTAGAAGACTGCTCTATCGCCGCCTACTCGATATGGGTGGCAGCAACCGCCCAGGGTCTGGGGGCTGCCTGGGCCGCCATGTACCAGAATGACAACCCTACCGAGACCGCAAGAAGGCAGCAGTTTGTTCGGGAGACGCTATCCATCCCCGATAATCTTCTTGTGCCTGTAGTGCTGGCTATTGGCTATCCTGAGTCTCAACCGGCCGCCAAGCCGCGCCCAGAGCTAAAAGATATAATCTGCTGGGATGGCTATGCTTTCAATGAAATCGAAAAGGTTAAAACCTAAAGGAGGAAACATAAATGGCTAAATTAGACCCAATTGTCGAGTTCAGGGAGGACCATCGCAAAGTTCGTGATGGCCTGCTAGACCTGGCTAAGGCGGCTGAGGCGGGTGATGTGACCAAAGCCCGGAATATCCTGGGGCAGATAGATACATTAGTCGGCCCTCACTTCCGCTATGAAGAGGAAAACCTCTATCCGGCCCTAAAGGAGTTCTTGGGCGATTATGTGGATAGCCTCATCGAGGAGCATGGGGGTGCTATTGCCACGGCTAAGGTAGCGGCTAAAGTATTGTCCCAGTCTTCTATATCGAAGGAAGAGGGTCGGGAAGTGGCCAAGGCAGCTAGAGCGCTTCTGGTCCATGTCAGTAACTGCGACGGGCTGAATATCTTGGCTGAGCGTTTCTCGCCGAAGAAGCTGGACGAACTGGGTAAAGCCTATGCCCAAGCTCGTGTTGCCGGTGTGCCTCTGTTGCGCTGGGCGGATACTATCCGGAAGAGGTAATAGTTAAGTTGGCGATAAATGACTCGCCAGATAAAGAGCGAGTAACCATAATATTGCATAGCGGCGCTTATGACAGGGCGGCCTACGCTCTATCGCTGGCTCTGGTATCATTAGCCTCGGGCATGGAAGTCCACATGCTGCTTACCTTTGAAGGCTTACTGAGATTTACTAGAGGACATCTGCTGGATAGGGGCGAAGAGACCTCATCTAAGATAAGAGCCAGTGTTGACCGGGGGTTAGCCTCAGGAGGCATCCAATCTCTGGAGGCGCAGTTGGATAATGCCAGGAAGCTGGGTCTAAAAATTTATGCCTGTCCTAACGCTATGGCGATACTCAACATTGCCCAGAATGAGCTAATCGAAGAAGTGGATAGCATAATGGGACTGGCTGCTTTTTTACGTCTTGCCCGGACAGCCACTATTAACTGGTATATCTGAAGGACAGCTTGAAATGCTGAGGGTAAAAAGAGTTTACGAGGGCAAGCAGTCTGACGATGGCATAAGGATACTGGTTGATAGATTATGGCCACGGGGTTTGCGCTCGCCCGGGGCCGGTATTGATGAGTGGGCAAAAGACTTGGCGCCCAGTGATGAATTGCGCCGGTGGTTTGGTCATAGTCCTGAGAGATGGCTGGAGTTCCGGCAGAAGTACCTGGAAGAGCTTTCGGTTCCGCAGGAAGAGCCGCTCCTGAAACGAATTGCCCGGATGGCAATAAACGGTGATGTTACCTTGCTCTATGCGGCTAGAGATACCGAGCACAATAATGCCAGGGTGCTGGCAGGAGTTATTGCCAGATTTATTACTTGTTTGCCGCAAGAATGATTCGTGAGAGAAAAGAATGACAGAGCTTTTCCAGAGGTTAGATGCCAAGAAGAGTAAAGATATAAGGGTGCTGGGTAATTTCATCTCTATCTTTTGTCGGGAGAATCATCAGGCGGAAGTCAGGTCTGTCTTTCCCATCAAGGATGAACGGCTGGGGGAAGTTCTGGGTGACCGGGACCTGGAGTTGTGCCGGGATTGCAGTAAATTGCTCAACCACGGCATCGCCAAGCTAATGTTGTGTCCCTATGACCCCAAGCCGATGTGTAAGAAATGTGAAACCCATTGTTATGCGCCGGGCTACCGGGAAAAAATTCGGGAGGTTATGCGATTTTCCGGTTTGTACCTAGTCAAGCACGGTCGGCTGGACTTAATGTTCCATTATCTATTTTAAGAGCGAGAGAGTAATGAGTACCATCAAAGAGACATTGCTAAGAGCGATGGAAGCCTATTTCAAGGGAGATACCAGAAGAATCGACCATGCCCATAAAGTGACGGGATATGCCGAGGAGCTACTGGCACAGGAGGGTGGGGACTATCCGATAGTGATTGGGGCGGCGGTGCTCCATGATATCGGGATTCACCAGGCTGAAAAGAAGTACGGCAGTACCAGCGGTCACTATCAGGAGAGGGAGGGGCCGCCTATCGCCCGGCGAATCCTGAGAAAACTGGGCTTTGCGGAGCAGCAAACCGAGGAGATTTGTCAGATTATCGCTCATCATCATAGTCCCGGAAAGATAAATACGCCGAACTTTAGAATCCTCTATGATGCTGATTGGCTGGTGAACCTGAGAGACGAGTATGATATTAGGGACAGCAGTAAACTGAGTAGCATTATTGATAAAGTGTTTCTCACGCAGAGCGGTAAAGCACTGGCCCATGATATTTATCTGTCGGAGTCGAGCCAATCGGGCAGTTAATTCTCCTGACGACGTGAGTTTACACTTCTTGAGTTTTCCCGGAAAAATATTTTGCCATTTTGCCAAAATTGGTGCAAAAACTATTGACAACCTCAGTACATAATATATAATTTAGTTAATAAAACTTTTTCAGGTATATTACAACAGGATAAGGAGGAGAAGAAAGTTAATTGAAAACGTCGTCCGTAGCCAGTAGAACTCAAGTTACACTTCGGCCGGGGAGGCATTACACGGAAAGCTGCCGTAAGACAGAAGCGGCAGAGGAGCCTCCCAGTACTTCGGCTGTCTTAAACAACGCGGAGGAAGAACCTCCAAGTAAGACAGCGACAAGATATAAACGCCTCGGACACATACCGGATAACCTCTGGAATGACTGGAGGTGGCATTTCCGGAACAGGATTACCACGGTTGAACAACTGTCCCAATTTATCCCCCTCTCGAGCGAAGACTCAGTAACCCCCCACTACCTGTCACTCATCGACCTTAATGACCCCGATGACCCGATAAGGAAGCAGGCAATTCCTTCTATTCAGGAAATGACCATGAGTGCCCTGGGTATGGAAGACCCATTGGAGGAGAAGAAAGATTCCGCCGTCCCGGGTCTGGTGCACCGTTATCCTGACAGGGCGCTGATGGTGCTGACCAATATCTGTCCGATGCTGTGTCGTCACTGTACCCGTAAGCGGGAGTGGCGCAACGGGGCTTGGGTACGTAACGATGCTGAAATTCAGGTTATGCTGGACTATGTGCGCCGGCATAAAGAAGTTAGAGACGTTATTATCTCCGGTGGTGACCCGCTGACGCTTTCCACGCGCCGGCTGGAAGGTATCCTATCGAAGATAAGAGCAATAGAGCATGTTGAAATTATCCGTATTGGCACACGGTTTCCGGTAGTGTTGCCCCAGCGTATCGATGCCGAACTGTGTAACATGCTATCGAAATATGGTCCCATATGGCTGAATACTCACTTCAATCACGTCCGTGAGATAACCCCGGAAGCGGCTGTGGCCTGTGACCGCCTGGTGCGGAGCGGAGTGCCGGTAAATAACCAGACAGTTCTCCTGCGTGGTGTCAACGATAGCGTTGAGGCGCAAATGGCGCTGTGCCATGGACTGCTCCGCATAAAAGTGCGCCCCTACTATCTCTTTCAGTGTGACGAGGTACAGGGTACGGAGCATCTGCGCACACCGGTAGAGGTTGGTATCAAGGTAATCGAAGGCATGCGCGGGCATACTTCCGGGCTGGCAATCCCTACTTTCGTCGTCGACTTATCCCATGGCGGGGGTAAAGTTCCTCTCCAGCCAAACTATGTGCTGTCAGAGACGGAAGATGAGCTGGTGCTGAGGAACTATGAGGGGCGTGTACTCCACTACCGTAACCCCGGCAGAGGCAAATCCCCGGAACCGGCGGCTGAAGTTGCCGGCGTATCCGGTGGTATCGCACTGAAACTGGCCCCTGAAGGAGAGCGGAATGCGGATAGGGTTATCGTACGACCTTAAGGAAACAATACCGCTTAAGCCGGCCAGCAGTGATGATGCTCTGGAAGAGTATGACTCTCTGGAGACCG
>JACPSA010000102.1 GCA_016193545.1 Chloroflexota bacterium | reverse complement strand
GGTATTTCAATAATGCTAATGTTAGAGAAACCTAAGAAATGGCAGGGTTATTTGTTCTTAGCCCTTTCAGTGCTAATGTTCGTACTTTATCAAACTACAAGGACAAGGTGGGTATAGAGTCTCCCCCTTTGGCAAAGGGCCTGCCCGCCGTTCCTCGGGAACTATGGCAGGCGGGGGACTAAGGGGGATTTCAAATCCCTCTCACTCTCCCTTTTCAAAGGGAGAGTGTAATAAAAAGAGGGCTGACACCTCTTAAAACTCCGGTAAGGGGGGTAATGCGCTAAAGGATTGTAGAATATGATACAACAGCTACTAGTAACAGGCTCATCCATCGCCCTTAGCGTCTCAATGGCTTTTTTAGCCATAGGTATTTCAATAATGCTAATGTTAGAGAAACCTAAGAAATGGCAGGGTTATTTGTTCTTAGCCCTTTCAGTGCTAATGTTCGTACTTTATCAAACTACGTGGAACTTGAGTTTGGTAACAACTCGTGAGACTCAATCGGTGGAAGATTCAGTTCCCGCAATCATTAATCTGGGGCAATTAGGGCAGATACTCGGGGGTGGCATAATCGCTGCTTTGTTAACGTTGGGGGGACGTGAGGTTGTAACTCGGTGGAAAAGGCCAAGATTTGAGGTGGACTTTACGGATAAACCAATTTTCTTACGGGAACGTACTGACCCAGGTTGGGAAAGCTATTGGTTACGTGTGAGAGTAACGAATTCTGGTAGGTCAGTTGCGAAAGGATGTAACGGTAGAATTACTAAGTTTATAGACACTGCAGGCAATCTTATTGACCGTGACCCACTTACCTTGCATTGGATAGAGACTCTTTGGGAACATGAACCATACAGAGCCGTTGACTTGAGACAAGGAGAGGAGCGGTATTTGGATGTGTTGGTGCAGAAGGCGAAAGCTCAATCACAGGTCTTTCTATTCACGCCACCGCTTAGAAATATAGACGACCTACAAGAAGTGCCAACCGGCACCTGTCGGGTTGAAATTGTCATTTACGGAGAGAACGCTGAGCCTTGCCCTAAAGAGTACCAGATAAAGTGGGATGATGACCGCCGTTACAAAGGTGTTAGACTCAAAGAATTTAGACATTAAGAAAGAGGAGGTCAAAGCAATGGGTAGCAAAGGCAGAAAGAATGTGAAAAAAGCCAAACAGACCAAGGAGAAAAAAGAAGAAGCCAAGAAGAAATAGAGGGTATCAAGGAGAAGAGGATACAGGCCTGCCCGCCGTACAAGACTTTGACAGGCGGGGGATAGGGTTATTGAAGCCAGCCGATATAAGGTGATAGACTTCTTCAGTAGTGATGCTTACGGAGCTAGTGGAGGTGGAGCATGAAAGAGATACTTTTAGCGATTCATATAGAAGCCTTGCCTGAAGGTGGTTTTCTAGCCACCAGCAACGAGTTACCCGGTCTGGTGGCTCAAGGGCGGACGGCGGCTGAGGCATTAGAGATTGCTCAGGATGTCGCCCGCAAGCTTATCCAGTCTTATTACGAGCACGGTGATGAGCTACCACCGGCATTACAGGCAGCCACACCAGCCAGCGGTGATGTCCGTATCCCGGTGAGTATATCCTGATGGGCAGGCTGGCTGGCTTCAGCGCCGACGAGGTGATTCGGAAGTTAAGGCGAGACGGTTTCGTCTTCGACCGCCAGGCAAAGGGGAGCCATGAAATATGGTGGAACCCTGAGACTCGTGCTCGCACTACCGTACCTCACCATCCAGGTGACCTTCCAGAGGGGACACTGCGGGCTATCCTGCATCAAGCCAGGGTCAGCACAGATGAATTTCTGAAACTCTAAGGAGTCGTAGAAAGAAGAAAAAGGGGCATCAAGGGGAAGGGGATACAGGCCAAAGACTCTTCGAGGGATAGGGTTACTAACCAAAGCCAGAAAGGCGAGGTTAAATAATTAAGCATGGCTGAATTAGGCAGAGTGGGCGAGGTTATTGAAGCCAGCACCACTGAATTCGTGGCGCAGTGCTACGAGCTTTACCAGTCGCCGCCTCTGGGTAGCCTGGTGAAGACCATCCTTCCGTTGGAAGAACCGCTAGAGATGTATGGCATCGTCTATAATGCCGTCACTTCCAGTCTGGAACCAGGGCGGCGCCCCATCGCCCGTGGTAAAGACGAGACCAGTGAGGAGGAGATTTACCGCTCCAGCCCGCAGCTGCTCAAGCTGCTACGCACCGAGTTCAGCGCCCTGATGGTGGGACACCGGCAGAACGGAAAATTATACCGCTACCTGCCACCCAAGCCCCCCCGCATCCACGGCTTTGTCTACCTTTGTTCCGATGACGAGGTGGTGGAGTTCGGGCAATCTTTCAGCTTTCTCAATATATTGCTCAATGCTCACCTGCCGGTTTCCGCAGAGGAACTGGTGGCCGCCACGCTGCGGCAGATGAGCCAGGTCTATGACGACCGTTCCAGATTTATGGTGACGGCCGGTAAGGAGCTAGCCATATTACTCGGCGGTGAGCTTAACCGCCTCAAGGCTATTCTGGGGAGGATTAAACCATGACTCAGCAAAGTAGCCAGAGATTGGGTATCGTCACCGACGGCTCACTGACCAAGGGTATAGAAGTCAGGCTGGACAGTTCGGCTTCGGTTGAGGATATGGCCGTGGGACGCTATGTCACCATCGAAGGAGAGAAACGACGCTTCTTCGGCATGATAACCGATATCAGCCTGGGGGTAATCGACCCGAAGCTCACCCTGACACCACCGGATGTTACCGACCCGTTTACGGCTGAGGTACTGGCCGGCACCAGCACCTACGGGACATTACATATCCTGCCGATGCTGACCATCGGCGGGGGTGCTACCGACACCATCGAGGGACCCCAGCCGGTGAAGACCGTTCCCGGTCATTTCTCGGCAGTGAACCAGGCATCACAGCAGGATGTCGAGCTGGTATTCGGCGGCGAGGATGCCCGGAAATTCTATATCGGCACACCGCTGGACATGGAGACCCGGATTTGCCTCGACCTGCCGGAACTGGTCAAGCGCTCCAACGGTATCTTCGGCAAGAGCGGCACGGGCAAAACTTTTCTCACCCGCATACTGCTTATCGGAATGCTCCAGAAAGGCGCTGCCGCCAACCTCATCTTCGATATGCACAGCGAGTACGGCTGGTCCGGGACCAGTGAGGGAGGACGGACCGTCAAGGCTCTGAAACAGCTTTTCCCGGAGCAGGTAGCCGTCTTTACCCTCGACGAAGCCAACGCGAAACGGAGACGGGTCAGCACCGATTTCGTCGTCAGGATAGGCTATGACGAGATAGAGCCGGAAGACATGACATTATTACGCCAGACATTGAATCTCACCGAGCCGGCAGTCGAAGCCATCTACCAGCTATCGAGAAAATTCGGCCGCAACTGGCTGCAGAGCACTCTCGGCTTACCGGAATCCGAGGAAACCGAGGAGATGCTCAAAGGCTTAAGCATCCACGAAAGCACCTTCCAGAACTTACTGAGAGGGCTGCACACTATCGAACGGCTTCCCTTCCTCATGCCCCACTCCCCAGATAACACCGTAAAACGCATCCTGGAATACCTCGACCGGGGGATAAATGTGGTCCTGGAGTTCGGCAGATACACGGATATTACGGCCTACGTGCTGGTTGCCAACTTACTCACCCGCCGCATCTATGCTCAATACCGGGAGAGGATGGAAAAGGCCATGGCTGAAGATACCGCGCCACCCCACCCTCTGGTCATCACCATCGAAGAAGCCCACCGTTTCCTCAACCCGGGGGTATCCAGCCAGACCATCTTCGGCACCATCGCCCGCGAGATGCGCAAGTATAATGTTACATTGCTGGTCATCGACCAGCGCCCCAGTGGCATCGACGATGAGGTTATGTCCCAACTGGGCACCAAGATAACCTGCTTACTGGACAATGAGCGTGATATCGACAGCGTCCTGTCCGGGGTACCCGGTAAGAACGAGCTTAAATCGGTCTTAGCCCGGCTGGAATCAAGGCAGCAGGCGCTCATCTTCGGTCATGCCGTGCCGATGCCGGTAGTGGTCAGGACACGGGAATACGGCTCCCCCGAGTCTTATAAAGATTTCCTGTCCCCGGGACAGACGGACACTAAAAAACAAACCCAAAAGGACATCGAGGAACTGTGGAAGTGAGGCAAAGCAAACCACCAATTAAAAAAGTCGGGCTGGCTCTGGGCGGGGGCGCAGCACGGGGCCTGGCCCACATCGGGGTACTGCAAGTCCTGGAAAGAGAGGGCATCCCCATCGACATGATTGCCGGCACCAGTATCGGGGCATTGATTGGCACCATCTACGCCCGGGGAAACGATGCCGCCCAGACCAAAAAACTGGCGCTGGACCTGATTCCAAAGAGGTTCGCTTTTCTAATTGACCCAGCCTTACCCAGGACCGGTTTGATTCGGGGACGGAGACTTCAGAGCACCTTGAGGTCAACTATCGGCCACATTACATTTGAGGAGCTTAAAATACCCCTCGCCTGTGTCGCCACCGATATTGATAACGGGGAAGAGGTGGTGATTAATCACGGCCCGGTCTGGGAAGCCGTCTGGGCCAGTTCGACCATTCCACTGCTGATGGCGGTAGCCAAATACCAGGGCCGGTATCTGGTCGATGGCGGCCTAGTCAACCCGGTGCCGGTAAGCGTCCTCAAGGAAATGGGGGCGGATGTCATTATTGCCGTGAGTGTACCCCATAGAAGAAACTTGGGCGAGGTCAGAGAGCCTAATATCCTCAGCGTTATGATGCAAACAATCTATATCGCCAACTACCGCGTGGCTCAGTCAAGTCTGACCGGCGCCAATATCATCATCGAACCCAGGGTAGAACATATCGCCTTTACTGAATTCAAACGGGCTGAGGAGTGTATTCGGCTGGGTGGACAGGCAGCCCAGGACGCTATTCCGGAAATAAAAAGCTGTATCCAGGCTAAAGCTATTTGACATAGGATGATGGGAATATGTCCGTAGGTTTCAGTTATGTTGATATTGTCGGTGATAAGGTTCATCTCCGTCCGACGCAAGCGACTGATGCGAGCGTGGCATATCGCCTAGTAAAAAACGGGGCAGTAGTATCTAATCTGGCGTGGGATGGGCCGACCAGTAAAGAAGAGCTACTAAATACCTATCGTCAGTGGGAAGAAGAGACGAAGAGCGGCGAGAAATACCATTTCGCTATTGAGCATTCAGAACAGCATGGGCTCATCGGTTGTATAGATATTCGTTTTCCAAGTCATCCTCTTCAAGCAGACATCGGCTACTGGCTGGGTGAACCGTTCTGGAACAGGGGCTATATGACCGATGCTGTCAGGCTTGTCTGTCATTTTTCGTTCAAGTATCTTGACACTGCCAGAGTTTCCGCCACGGTTTTCGCAGGTAATATCGGCAGTCGACGGGCACTTGAGAAGAATGACTTTTCTCTGGACGGAACCCTGAGATGCCATGTTTACAAGCATGGTAAATGGATGGACGGATGGTTCTTCTCCCTGCTGCGTACCGAGTGGGAGCCTAACCGTGGAAAATTTGTTCCGAGACATGAAGTTGTGGTGACGAGGGAAGGGGAATGAAGGTCTCAGGAAGGCGTTCTCTAAAAACCGAATCGCTGCTGACTCAGACCAGAAGTTTGCTGCGCCGCTTCGACCTCCATGCCAGAAAGGGGCTGGCGCAGCATTTCCTTATCGATGAAGAAAGCCTCGGTCTCATTGTTACCGCCGCTCAGCTTAAACCGACCGATATTGTCATGGAAGTAGGTCCCGGTCTGGGTGTGCTGACCGGAGAGCTTGCCCGGCAGGCCGGACGGGTAGTGGCAATCGAGCTGGACGACAAGCTGGCAGCTATCCTAAAACAGACTCTCGCAGACTTCAATAACGTTACCATTATCAATGAGGACATACTTAAGATTGACCCGGCAGCCTTACTGCAGGAGCAACTTCATCTTGAGGCAGGTAGTAGCTACAAGGTAGTCGCCAATCTGCCCTACTATATTACCTCGCCCGTCTTACGCCATTTTCTGGAGGCTTCGTTTAAGCCTCAAACTATGGTGGTCATGGTGCAGAAGGAGGTAGCCGAGCAGATTACGGCTAAACCGGGGCAGATGAGCCTGCTCAGTGTCAGTGTCCAGCTTTACGGACAACCAACGATAATAGGCGATGTGCCCGCGCGGTGTTTCTATCCCGCTCCCGAGGTCGATTCGGCTATCCTGAAAGTTACGCTGCATCCCCGGCCACTAATCGAGGTAACGGATACGGAGAGCTTCTTCCGACTGGTGCGGGCTGGTTTCAGCGCCGCCCGCAAGCAGCTAGCCAATTCTTTAGCTAATGGCCTGGGAATATCCAAGGGTGAGGTGCTGTCTTTACTGGCCGGAGCCGAAATAACCGCCCAGCGGCGGGCGGAGACGCTGACCCTTGAGGAATGGGCACGGCTATGGCGGTTATTCATTAAGGTGGGTGAGCCACCTGTGGCGAGGCTTCGTCGTGAGCGCTCAGTCGAACGGGTCGGTGGCGAGCCGTGTTAACTCTACTGGCGCCGGCCAAGCTCAACCTGACTCTCGAGGTCCTGGGGAAACGCCATGACGGTTTCCATGAAGTCCGCAGCATCATGCAAACGATAGACCTGGCTGATAGCCTCTCCTTCCAGTCCAGCGAGCAGATTGAGTTTAAGTCCAATTCGCCAGGCTGGATTGCAATGAAAAGCCTGGTATTTAAGGCGACCTTTCTGCTACGGCAGGTTGCCGGCAGCTTCAGGGGGGTATCCGTAGGAATCAAAAAAGTCGTCCCCTTACTGTCAGGGCTGGGCGGGGATAGCAGTGATGCCGCGGCGGTCCTGCGCGGGCTTAACCAGCTCTGGGGGCTGGGACTATCAACGGAGGAATTACTGGTGCTGGCCGAGCAGTTAGGTTCGGATGTCGCTTTCTTTCTTTACGGCGGCACGGCCCTGGTCGAAGGCAGGGGTGAAATGGTCACTGCCCTGCCATCCTTAGCCCAGCATTGGATTGTTTTGACAATACCACCGAGCCCCAGACTGCCGGGGAAGACCAAACAGCTCTATGATAGTCTCAAGGACGCCCACTACACGGATGGGCAGGCTAGTCAGAGACTGGCCGAGATACTGAAGACAGGCAAGGAAATTACCCCCTCCCTGCTGTTCAATACCTTTGAGAATGTTGCCTTTACTCACTTCTCCGAGCTGGGAGCACTCCGGGAGGATATGGTCGAAGCCGGCGCCACCGATATTCACCTGGCCGGTTCCGGACCAGCCTTGTTCACCCTGCTAGCCGACAGAACTCAAGCTGAGGAGCTATACACCCGCCTCCAACAAGCAAAAGTGGAATGCTATTTAACTAAGACCTTACCGGCTGTTGACAGAGCGAGTGAATAACCGATATGATTTAAGCCTATTAGAAAAGGGAGGTATCAAATATGAGTGACACAGAGAAAAACCTGAAGGAAGCATTTGCCGGAGAAAGTCAGGCTAACCGCCGCTACCTGTTCTTTGCTGACAAGGCCGATAAAGAAGGCCATCCCCAGATAGCCCGGCTGTTCCGGGCCGTAGCCGAGGCGGAGACGGTCCATGCCCGCAACCACTTTAACGTTATGGATGGAGTCGGTTCCACCCAGGATAACCTGTTGGCGGGTATCATGGGGGAACACTATGAGTTCACCAGGATGTACCCTGTTTTTATTGACAAGGCGGAACAGGAAGGGGACAAAAAGGCTCAACGTAGCTTCGAATACGCCAATGAGGTAGAGCAAATCCACCACAGCCTGTATGAAGCCGTGCTCAAAACCCTTAAGGCGGGACAGCAGCTCAAGAACCAGCCTTACTTCGTCTGCCCGGTCTGCGGCAATACCGTCGCCGGGTCAGCCCCCGATAAGTGCCCCATCTGCGACACCGCCGGCAGGCTATTCAAGAAGATTGAATAGGGGGTTTATTAACCTCACCCCCTTAGTCCCCCTCCCCTTGGCAAGGAGAGGGGGAGATAAAGAAAGAGGGGCTAACGCCCCTCTTGGACACCCCGATGAGATTCTTTGACAGAGGATTCAAAAGGGGCGGAAGCCTATTTTAAAACAACTTCCCTCTCCCCTTACGAAGGGGAGAGGGAAAAAGAATGAGAGGTTAATCAACACTCTCTTCACCTCC
>JACPSA010000100.1 GCA_016193545.1 Chloroflexota bacterium | reverse complement strand
TTTAAGGGAAGGGGGCAGGGGGATAGGTCAATAATCACTTTAGAGGTTGGGGTTCTTGAATAAATGTTGCCCGACCAAGAAATCGGTAAAAGCATCTGTCTGCTGACTTGATGGGTTATGGCTTAGCAGAGTAAAATATAATCTTCCTTATGCTATAATTGTTTGTTTAGCGGTTACCGATAGGTTACGAAGCCAATAAATAAATTCAGGGAGAAGGAGATTTAGGTGGCAAAATTTAATCTTAATGCATTTGTGCAGACAGCGGATAGAGTTCGCCAGCGGGCGATTAAGGAGAATCGGTTAAGCGATAATCCCTCCGATGACGAGTTAAGACTGCTTTTGGAAAAGCAGCCCGGGGTCAGGAAGACAATTTATGACAATTTTGTGGCAGAAAGTGAGCCTACTTCCCGTTCTGCCATGTTTACCAAGAATAGCGTTGACCAGGTCTTTGGTAAGGAAGAGCTAAAGCTGTTAGCCCAGTGTGAAGAGGTTCTGGCTCAAGAAAAATTGATTTGCATCGATAGAATTGTTGGCAATCAGAGTAGTAATACCACGGTCAGGTTAATTGTGCCGGAGCGTTTTGCTCATATTGCTTACGGTGGTGGCCATCTTTTTATCCCATGCCGAGGAGAAGTTAAAGAGCCGACCTACCAGATTGTGTTCTTTGCTGATGAAGCCTTTGCTGCCAACAAAACAAAGCCTCTCCCTGAAAAGGATATCACGATTCGTTTAGCTATGCTCGATAACGGCAGGTATGTCAAGATTATTCGGAACGGCAACTATATTGGCGAATATAAGAAAGGGGTTTTTGCTGCTGAGGATTGGGCAGCGAAGAGCAGGAAGGGGGGTATCTTCCTTCATGCCGGTTGTCGGGAGGATTACCTTCAATCAGTGCGTGGTGACTATCAGTTGACGCGAACATTACTCGTGGCGTTGAGTGCCAATGGCAAAACAACCACCTCCTCCAAGATACTAGCCAGAAAAGGGATGGAGAAGTCCTGGCTAATTCAGGATGATGGTGGGACACTCATGCCCGATGGCTCTTTCCATGGTTTCGAGGCGGGGGGTATCTTTGCCAAAACGGAGGGGGTTAATCCCGGGGAACAGGCGGAAATCTTCTATGGCTTATTAAAACCGCAGACCGTTTGTGAAAATGTTTATGTTACAGGAGACGGAGACCTTGACTTTTATAATCTGGAAAAAACGTCCAACGGCAGAGCGGTAGTCTTAAGAAGGGATTTTATGCATGCCAGTCCCTATATTGATGTGGATAAGGTTGATAATTTTATCCTTATCACCAGGGGACCGCTGATTCCGGCAATATCAAAATTGACACGGGAGCAAGCCGCCGCCTTAATGATTTTAGGTCAGGCGATGGAATCTTCAGCAGGTGACCCGACCCGGGCCGGGACCATCCGCAGTGAGTTTTTCTACGACCCATTTCTGGCTGGCGATTTAGCCGAGCACGCCAATATCTTCTATGAGATATTAAAAGGTCTTCCCCATATGAATTACTATTTGTTAAATACCGGTGGCATTGGTGAAGGAGAGCATTACAAAGACATTCGGCTGGAATTTACCATGGGGATATTGGATTCGCTGCTCAGAGGAGGACTGGAAGACTGGATAGACTCTCCGACAGGTTTTAAGGTGCCGAGAGCCGTGCGCTCGGTGGATGATATCTACTTTCAGCCTGAGAAGCTCTATTCGCGCAGTGAATTTGAGGAAAGACAGGGTGAGCTTAACCGGATTAGATATGAATCTGTCGAAAAAATAGGTGGTACTCTCCACCGTAATGTCAGGCGGGTTTTCGCGAAGAGTTAATCTTGGGAGACGAGATGGCTGAGGAATTGGGCAGAATAGGCAAACCGGAAGCCAGCCAGTTCCGGGATAAGAGGAAGCTGTATCTCGTTCCTCTTTTGTTCTCATGGGAAGATGCGCCTGCAGAATATACCGAGAAGTTTAATCTCTACTGGCAGCAGGTGAAAGAGCATTTAGCTAATCTGGAGTCGACAATAGGTAAAGTCGACCGTGTGTACCACGAATCAATAGCTATGGCCGGGGAAGAGGGTCTCAAGGTCCTGGAGAAATTAAGCCCGGCCAGTTGCCAGATTGCCAGGGAGAATTGCCAGAACGGTGCCCAGTTTGAAGCAATTGAAGACACAGTACTGGCTGAGGAGAGTATGGACTGGGAGAGGCATCTTGTTATGGGATTCGTCAGTGAAAAAGTAGCTAAGATAGTCTCTGATTTCTTTGTTGAAGCTTTAAAAAAGAGATATGAACATATCACTAAGCGAATAGATGAGACCATTAAGGATAGTGAAGCGGCCACGTTCTTTATCCGTGAAGGTCACCGGGTGCAGTTTCCCGAGGACATTGAGGTTTTTAGTGTAGCTCCACCAGCCCTGGATGATATCCACCGTTGGCTGCGTAACCGTTCAGCGACAGATAAGTAATTGTTGTTGGTGAGCGTATCTTCTCCTCACCTGTTTTCTAAAGCCTGCCTACAAGGCGTTGACAGGAGATAACAGCAGGTCTACAATATTACTAAGGTAGGTTTCCTTTTTTAGAACTGGTTCAGATTGCTTAAAGCAGACTACGAGGGGGAAAGATGTTCTACGGTTGGGCTGGTGCTACATTAGAGATAGATTTATCTCGTGGGAGTATTGAGAAAGAAGCCGCCGACCGCAATCTACTCGAAACCTTTCTAGGTGGCAAAGGGGTAAATGCCAAGATATTGTGGGACAGAGTCCCTCCTGAAGTTGACGCCTACTCTCCTGATAATCTGCTGATAGTTGGCACCGGCGTTCTCACCGGCACTATGGTCCCGAGCGCCAACCGCACTATCATTACCTTTAAGTCTCCGGTACTGGGTATCAAGTATTACTGCACGGTGGGTGGTTTTTTTGGTGGCAAGTTGAAGGCAGCTGGCTATGATACCATCGTCTTTTCCGGGAAGTCGCCCACGCCGGTATATTTGTGGGTAAATGATGACCATGTGGAGTTGCGGGATGCCAGTCACCTCTGGGGGAAGGGTAATGAGGAAACCCGGCGACTCATTCAAGAAGAGCTGGAAGTTGATGACATTGAAATTTTATCTATTGGTCTAGCCGGCGAGAACCGGATTGGTGCCGCCAGTATCGAAGGTAGCTATTCTGTCAGTGCCAGCCGGGGAGGGGGAGGGGCGGTAATGGGGGATAAGAAATTAAAAGCGATTGTCGTCCACGGGACAAAGGACATCAACGTTTTTAATGGTAGCCGTCTGTTTGAGCTGTCTGAGCCGATTCTGGAGCGGTCAATCATAAAAAGAGAAATGCAATGGAAAGAGATGTGGTTGGGGGCGGGGTTGGTATCAGGGAATCCGGGTGCGGTGGGCCATTTCAGCGGGGATGTCTCTGCCGAAGTGAAACAAAAGGTCAAAGACTATGCCAGAATGACCAAGGGTTATTATAAAGGCGTTAAGACCAGAGATGTGGCTTGTTTCAATTGCTCCACGCCGTGTAAACGGGTAGTCCCCTTTGATGGCTATCATGTCGCTGGTAAGTGCCAGTGGAATACGGCTGGTGTCATTAATTCCCAGGTCATGGACCCTAATTACGGGGTGAAGTTTTATGCCCTGTGTCAGAAACACGGCTTCGATGATATTTCCCTGTCCCAGTACATCGGTTTTGCTATCGACCTTTATCGTCGGGGTATCCTGACCAAAGAAGATACCGATGGTATGGAGCTGGCGTGGGGCAATGCCGAGGTAGTCTATACGCTTATTGACAAGATTGCCCGGCGTGAGGGATTCGGCGCCGTCCTAGCTGACGGTCTTTATGTAGCGGCTCAGCGGATTGGGCGCGGTGCTGAAAACTATACTTATCACACCAAAAAACTGGAGCCGTTACCATTTGATGTCAGGGGATTACCTCACCGGGCTTTACCCATCGCTACTATAGATAAAGCCGACCGCACCCGGGGGTTGAGCGGGACATACGGAGTGTGGGAACGCTCCCTGGAAGAAAGGGAGGCCTATATCAAAGCTGGCTTTTTCCAGTATCCTGAGGAGTTTAAGAAATATTTTCTGGGTGAATTCGACCCTTCTGGGCGTGATTATGAAGCTATGATTCAGTTCATGTCCTATAACGAGGAAATTCTGGCCCTCACCGATGCCGCCGGGTTCTGCTTCTTCTGGACGAACTTCGGGGTATTTCCACCCGTAAATAATCGTTCTTTGATGGCTGAATTAGTCTCGGCTGCCACCGGTATGGATATCGATGAAGCGGGACTAACCGATATAGCCCAGCGTATCGGCCATCTGGTTCGCGCCTATAATGTCCGGGAAGGAATTAGGCGTAAGGATGATGACATGGCCGATTCTTTCTACGAGAAGTCGGATAAACCGCCATACCGGCAGATTGACCGGGCTTTGTTCAATAAGTGGCTTGACCGTTATTATGAGCTGAAAGAATGGGACAGGGAAGGTAGTCCAACGGGGGAGGCATTGCATAAGGCTGGTCTGGATTACGTACGGCAAGACCTGGAACGGAGAGGGATATTAGCCCTGCCGCCTGTCCCCGTATCAGTACCTTGACCGGCTCTCACCGGCCAGCCACCGAGCTTGACAATCCTCTAAATGGAGTCTGAACTCTATCCAATTATCTCAAATTTCTTAAGTAAGAAGGAGGCGAAATTGCAAAGGAAGAATGTCTGGTTATTACTGAGCTGTCTGCTAATGTTATCTCTGGTGCTGGCGTCCTGCGCTCCGGCAGCGCCCACGACACCAACCGCGCCCACGACACCGACTGCGCCCACGACACCAACCGCGCCCACGACACCGACTGCGCCCACGACGCCAACCGCGCCAATAACACCAGCAGTGGAAGCACCCAAGTATGGCGGAGTGCTTAACTACGTGGTAGTTACATTTGATGCTGGCAAGTTTGATACCGTTTACAGTAGTGCGCCCAGTGCCTATGCCGTGGCTCTCACCAATGAGGACATTTTTAAGGGGGACTGGGCCAAGGGGCCGGCCGGCAGTGGCCAATATCAGTTCGAAAACTGGACACCCGTTCTTGATGCCTTCACTCCGGCTCTGGCTGAGAGCTGGGAGATCCCAGATGACGAAACTATTATTTTACATGTTCGCAAAGGGATTCATTTTGGTCTTAACACCAAGAGCGAGGCTAGCCGACTGGTGAACGGCAGGGAAATGACGGCTGAAGCTATTGCCTACTCCA
>JACPSA010000127.1 GCA_016193545.1 Chloroflexota bacterium | reverse complement strand
GGGAATATCTAAAGCGCTGCCGAAGGCTGTCAAGATGCCGCGTTCTTCATCGGGAATATTCCCATCCAGCAGAAGGCCGGCAAAATGATTAATTACCTCGTCAGCCGACGATAGGCTGAGACGCTGGGTTGTCTCCACGGGATTAAACTGGAAGTTGGCGCTGCGGGCGATGGATACCGAGTTGGCAAAGTTGAAACGCTGCAATAGGGTGTTACTGTTAAGCCAGACTGCGCCACCGGGCCAACCTTCCACATCAAAAGGATTGAAAAGGCTTTGCCCCGTGCGGTCTCCAAACCCCGGAAGACCCGCGGCATTAGTCTCAATGTTCAGAGTTCTTATAGTAGATGCTATCAGTTCTGCCGGGCTCTTGATTTTAGCGCGATAGGCCTTGGCGGAATAAAACTCTGGTGATGTGAAAATCTGGTGCATTACCTCTTTGATGCTGTATTGAGTGTTACGGAAAGTACCGGCTAATCTGGCTACTACTTCGGGCGCCGGGTCATCGTAAGCAAAAAAGGTGAAGAGCTTGTGGCAGATAAACTCTGCAGTAGCCGGTTGCTCTAAGATTATGTCAATAATGTCATCGCCATCGAAATTGCCAGACTGTCCCAGGAAGAATTTCGAGCCATTGTCATGCTGTTCGGGAATGAAGTTAAATACCTTCTGGCGCAGCCACCAGCCGGTGAAGGCACGAGCCGACTCACGCACATCACCCTCGGTGTAGTGGCCGATACCCATGCTGAACAATTCCATCAACTCGCGGGCAAAGTTCTCATTAGGGGCGGCTTTTTTGTTAACCTGGCTGTCCAACCAGATGAGCATGGCAGGGTCTCGAGCAATCGCTTTCAGCAATTCATCATAGTGGCCAAGACACAGCTTTCGGAATATCTGGTTCTGGTTATACATATAAGGTCCCCGGCCAACCTTGCTGTAGCCGCTGGTAAGAAGACCGTGCCAGAAAAGCACCATCTTCTCCTGAAGGGGGCGCTTCGTGTAAATCATCCGGAGGAACCACCACCGCTGAAGCTCCACGAGATTGTCCAGATTCAGGTTTATCCCAGAGAGCCGAGTTTCCAGGGCGCTATCATCAATCTTTTCGAAATCTACCAGGTAATCAACCGTAGCTGAAACACCCATCTCGGTAAACTGTCTCAATTCCTGCTCGTTCGCTCCAAATCCAGCCCTCCGCAGCAGGTGGCTTATACGACTACTCTCCGTATTCAATTCGGTAAATGGTGCAGGCGCAGGACTAGGCGATGGTAGAGGCATGGAGACTGGAGTTTCCGGTGGAGAAGCAGGCGATTCTGGCGTGGGAGGGGGCGACGCTGGCGTGGGAGACAGAGGTGCTGGTGCAGGAGGCGACGCTGGCAAAGGAGACGGAGGTGCTGGTACGGGAGTGGTCCGCTGAACGGCGGTGCACGCTTCCAGAAACAAAGCCAGAGTGCCAGCCGAAAGGGCAAGGGCTGCCGCTCGGGCAAGGAATTCCCGCCTATCCAGATTGTTCTTGGGCAAGCCGGATAATGGGAGAGCATCATCCTGTGGCTGAGGTTTCAATCCACCTATCACAAACTACTCCTTTGCGTACAGAAGGCTGGAAAGAACACAAAAACTATTTAGCCAATATATTATAACGGTCGATTCCCCAAAAAGATAGCCCGCGTGTTTGAGAGGCACCGGCTGCGCGCCAGACCATTCACGCACAACTCATAACCAAATACGGATCCCTTTTTCGCGCCAGATAACAAGACAGTTTCCAGCGTCAGTCAGGCTAGTCGATTTGAACATTGTGAGTCCTCGTTGTCTCAATCAGGGTACATTGGCGACTAAGGCCACACATCTTCTAGACAAGCAAACGTTGAATTTAAAGATTGCCTAGAAATGCTGCTACTATGTTATAATGTTGATGGTATTTAAAAACCTGCAATATGAAAACCTCGGGATGATGACCTCAAAATACCCAGAATCGAACGGGAAAACAAAAAACAGACTCAATGTTAAAAGGGGAGGAACATAAGGGAGGGGGCTATATGGTACGTAAGATTTTGAGTAAGAGGAAAATAAAAGCTGTCACTGTTCCGGAGATGGAAGTAAAAGCTGTCACTGTTCTGGAGAGGTTTGACGGGAATCCTATTCTCGTACCACAGCCCGCGCATTGGTGGGAGTCAAAAGCGGCTTTTAATCCCGGGGCTATTTATGAGGATAGAAAGGTCCACATTATATATCGGGCAATTGGAGACTCAGATATATCGGTTCTCGGGTATGCTTCAAGTATTGATGGATTCCATATAGACGAGCGTCTGGATAAACCGATATACATCCCGAGAGAGCCGTTTGAAGGCGCTGGTCTGGTGTATCCCACAGCCAGTAATCCTCAGGTCACCTATGTCTCCGCAGATGATGAGGAGGAGGAAGAAAATAATTATTTGTCGGGAGGAGGGGGATGGGGTGGGTGTGAGGACCCGAGATTAACCAGAATTGACGACAGGGTATTTATGACCTATGTTGCTTTTGACGGATACAGCCCACCCCGGGTGGCACTGACCTCAATACATATCGATGACTTCCTGGCAAGGAACTGGCAATGGAAGAAGCCAGTGCTTATCTCTCCTCCTGGATGTGTAGATAAGAACGCCTGTCTTCTCCCGGAGAAAATAAAATCCAAATACGTTATATTCCACCGAATTTTCCCTGATATCTTGATTGATTTTGTTGACGACCTGGATTTTGATGGCACAACCAGATGGTTGAAAGGAGAATTCAAGATACGACCGAGGGCGGCTTACTGGGATAGTCGGAAGCTTGGCGCCGGTGCGCCTCCTATTAAGACAAAGGCTGGCTGGCTACTCATTTACCAGGCTATTGGTGAGAGTGACCCCAGCCGATATAAAATAGGAGCAATGCTACTTGACCTGGAAGACCCGGCCAAGGTCTTAGCCCGCCTTGAAGAGCCAATCCTGGAACCTCAGGCAAGTTACGAAAATGAGGGGTGGAAAACTGGTGTTATTTATCCCTGCGGAGCGGTAGTAATTAAAGACCGCTTACTCGTTTACTACGGCGGAGCTGACAAAGTGACATGCGTTGCTTCGGTAAAACTAGATGAGTTGCTGGACCGGCTTGCCGGGGTACGAGAAGCGGTACCAGGTGCCCCCAGTGCACCACCAGCCGTGGCTGGCATCACCCCGGTTAAGCCGGTAAAACTAAAACGAATTAGGGCATACTGCGTAAAATGCCGGGCAAAGAGAGAGATGAAAAACCCCGTAGCGATAACCTTGAAAAATGGCCGACCGGCGGTCCAAGGGGTATGCCCCAAGTGCGGGACCAAGATGTTCCGGATAATGAAAGGTGGGAAGCTATGATTGAGTTTAGACGCTCTGAAGAAAACCCTATTCTGTCGCCGCTCAGTGAGAACGCGTGGGAAGCAGAGGCGGTCTTTAACGGCTGTCCGATGCTCATCGGCAGCAAGATTCATTTACTTTACCGAGCGGTTTCATCACCACGCATAATTTCAGACGTAAAGATGAACGTCTCGTCCATCGGGCACGCTCTAAGTGACGACGGTACACACTTCACGTACCGCAGACAATTCATCAGACCCGAATATGATTGGGAAAAATTCGGTTGTGAAGACCCCCGGGTGACTAAACTCGGCGGTAAATTTTATATTTTCTACACTGCTTTATCTACCTATCCTTCATCTGCCGAGGGCATCAGAATCGGCTTAGCCATTACCAGAGACTTGAAGGAAATCGAGGCTAAATATCCCATCACTCCCTTCAATTCCAAAGCCATGGCACTCTTCCCGGGAAAAATCGGAGACAAGCTGGCAGCGGTACTCACGGTCAACACGGATAATCCTCCAGGCAAGATTGGACTTGCCTTTTTTGACCATGAAGAGCAAATGTGGTCTCCCGAATACTGGGAAGGTTGGTACCACTTCTTAGATGACCATGTTTTACCATTGCAGCGAACACCCAAAGACCACATCGAAGTCGGGGCGCCACCGATAAGGACACGATTCGGCTGGCTTCTGATTTACTCTTATATCCAAAATTACTTCTCTCCTCCGCCAATTTTCGGTATTGAAGCGGTTCTGCTTGATTTGGAAAACCCGGCTAAGATTGTGGCACGCACGGAAAAGCCATTACTGGTCCCGCAGGCGATATATGAAACCTATGGCAGAGTGCCTAACATCGTTTTCCCCTCCGGGGCTCTGGTGAAGGGTAATACGCTCAAGATATACTATGGCGCCGCCGACACCACCTGCGCTGTGGCCAGCGGTAACTTGAATACCCTTATTCACGAAATGATGCTGACAAAGACAGAGAAGACAAAACTGGAACGCTTCTCCGGAAACCCGGTTATCCGACCGAATCCAGGCCATGCGTGGGAGTCAAAGGCTGTTTTCAATCCTGCCGCCATCTATGAGAATGGCAAAGTCCATCTTGTCTACCGGGCTATGTCACAAGACGATATATCGGTGCTGGGGTACGCCTCGAGTAAGGATGGGGCTATCTTTGATGAGAGAATTGATAAGGCAATCTACACGCCTCGTCGAGATTTTGAGAGCAAGGGGTGCGAAGACCCCAGGTTGACCAGGCTTGACGATACCCTGTATTTGTGCTACACCGCATTTGATGGTCGTCTTCCACGCGTAGCCTTGTCCTCTATCACTTTGAGCGACTTCCTGGAGAAGCGCTGGAATTGGACAGAGCCGGCATTGATTTCGCCTCCCGGTGTTGATGACAAAGACGCCGCTCTTTTCCCCAAAAAAATCGGGGACAAGTATGCTGTTCTCCACCGTATTGGCAGGAGTATCTGGCTTGACCTTGTGGATAGTTTAAGCTTTGGAAAAGGAAAATGGCTAAAAGGAAATATCATAATGAGCCCGCGCCAGGAACAGTTATCTACCGAGAAAATTGGTATTGCGGCACCACCAATAGAGACAGAATGGGGATGGTTATTACTATATCATATCGTTACCAGAAGCAATGGCAAAGTTTACTATTGCGTGAGCGCTGCCCTTCTTGATATCGACCAACCGTGGCGTGTTATTGCCCGAAGGAAGACCCACCTTCTCGAGCCAGAGATGCCTTACGAAAAAGAAGGGCAGGTAGCCAATGTGGTTTTCCCATGTGGTGCCGTTGTTATCAATGGCCAACTATTTGTTTACTACGGAGGGGCCGATAGTGTAATCGGGGTGGCTTCAATGAAGCTCTCCGAACTTTTAGAAAGCCTGTTATCGGAAAGCGGAATCAGTAGTAAGGAGAAACCAGCGCTAGCCATCAGAGGGAAAAAGGAAGCTAAACCTGTTCCTGCCTGGGTAACCTATGACGGGTTTATTCCCGGTGTCCCTCTGGTTTTGCCCAACGAGCTTACCTCCCCAGAAGGTAAGAGGGTCAATACTGAAGCCATCTATAAAAGTATACAGGAAAGGTATCGGAAGGAATTCGAGGAGTTTATCCATGAAAGGCTTAAGATACCCCGTGGAGCAAACTCCTTAGAGATTTCTGATGGCATGATGGAATTTATGAGTCGAGCAGAAAGAGAACTAGATAGTGCCCTACTCCGTGGGGACCTTTACTCCGTGGAAGGTACCAAACAAGTTGCCGAGGCGATATTCGCCAGCTTTCCCCACAGGGATACTTTCGCTTTAAAACCAGCGGTAACCTCGGTGATTCTGAGGCAATTTCCTCCGGCTAATCTGCTCATCAAATTTGGCAAAACTACCATCGCTGAACTTGAAAAGGAATACGAGCCAAATGACATACTAGCCCTATCCAGTTTCTCGGAAGAAAGAGAGCATATGGACAGGATATGGGAATGGATATGGGGAAATGGCCGCCCCGAGCATTTCGGTTACCTGCCTCTGAAGCCTCTGGTAGTTAGCGATGAGAGTTTTCCCTCACTTATGGAGATGAAAGAGGCTTCGGCTTTAAGCAAGCTCAGCGGGAGAATCATACTGAGCAACCTCCGCAAGGAGGTAGGGGGAGGATTTCCTAAACTTCGCTATTTCACCATGGTTGCCAAGAACATTGTAGAGGCAGAAAAATATGGAGAGATGTGGGAGGAGTTCGCCCAACAGAGAAGGGGATTTGGAATTAAGGTGATAAATTCCCTGGAAGGACATTGGGGAAAAGAGCCAACCTCCGCCCACAACATCTTTGAAAATAAGCATCAGCGAATATTGGTGCAGCGACTAAAAGAAATGGCGGCAACGGAATTAGAGAGAAGAGAGCCCCGTTCTCTGGCTGGAATCCTGGAGGATATTGCTTACTCCTATCACCTGGCACAAACCCTTCCTGATGGGCAATTTATCCCTTGCTCTGTCTGGACCTGGGCAAGCTATAGCTTCAAAGGAGGCAGAGGCATTCCCACCCCCCTCTCCTTGCATGTGGAAAGAGATTGGGCTACCAGAGAACTCCTGGCAGAACTTTACCGAGCAGTGGGTGGGAGTGAAGAGAAGATGGATGCGAAGATAGTAGAGCTTATAGCACGAGGGAGTGAACCGGAAAACCTGGCTAAAATGCTGTTTCCTCAGCTAAGGAAAAAGAGGGGAAACTCACCCAAAGTCACTATCATGAGAAATGGCCGAGAGTCATTATCGGAGTCCTCTTCAATGGAAGAATCAGAGTCCCGTTAGCAACTAAGCAAAAGCCGCCTGACCATCGAGAAAGGCCTGACCAGTAAAAAGGAAAAGTCGCTATCACCGGGCTAACCCCGGAGCAGGCCGCCAGACAGCTTAGAGACACAAAGTCACAAAATGAGACTGCCGAAAAAAGCCTGTTCAAACAGTGATTGCTTGTTCCGGCAAGGTCGGATTTTTTGAAATTGGTCCTGTTCACTTTTCAGTCACTTTTTCAGGTCATAATTACCTCGTTTTTCGAGGTGGCCTTAACCTTTTTGGCCCCATTCCTCGCCGTTTAACCGGCTACGGAAGAT
>JACPSA010000126.1 GCA_016193545.1 Chloroflexota bacterium | reverse complement strand
CTATGCACCCCGGCCCGCTCGATATGCTCCATTACCCCCGGAATGAAGACATCCTCCCCATCGGCGATGGCATCGACCTCCACCTCCTTACCCTCCAGGTATTTATCGATTAAGACAGGATGTTTGGTGTCCAGCTCTATCGCCAGACTCATGTAACGGGCAAGTTCGCTGGCATCATGCACTATTTCCATAGCTCGACCGCCGAGGACGTAGCTGGGGCGGACCAGCACCGGGTAACCAATGAGTTTAGCGATATTAAGTGCGGCATCGATGGAGGTCACACCCGCCCCGGGCGGCTGGGGTATTCCTAAATGACTGGCGAAATCCTCAAACCTTCCACGGTCGGAAGCCAGGTCGATAGCATCGGCGCTCCAACCCAGTAACGGCAGACCAATGCGGGATAGCGGCTGAGACAGATTGATTGCCGTCTGCCCGCCGAACTGGACGATAGATGATGGGGGAGCATTGACGGAATTTCCATTCGAATTGCCATTGCCCTCATTTTCCAGAATGTCACGCAGGCTTTCCTCATCGAGGGCTTCAAAATAGAGACGGTCGCTGGTATCAAAATCAGTGGATACCGTCTCCGGGTTGGAGTTGACCATGATGCTCTTAAAACCAGCCTGCTGCAATGCCCAGGCGGAGTGAACGCTGCAGTAGTCGAATTCAATGCCCTGCCCGATACGGATTGGCCCGCTGCCGATGACCACCGCCTTGTTATCCTTGATTGGCTCAGCCTCGTTCTCCTGTTCATAGGTGCTGTAGAAGTAGGGCGTGGCCGCATCGAACTCGGCGGCACAGGTATCGACCATCTTATAGACGGGGCGGATATGCCACTGGTGGCGCGACTGCCTGACCTGCTCCGCCAGCCTGTCCGCCAGAGTGCCAATCTGCTCATCGGAGAAGCCGAGCCGTTTTGCCTGCCACAGTAGCTCCGGCGTCAGCGTTTCCGAGAGCAGCCGTTTTTCCATATCAACGATATTGCGCAGCTTGTCCAGGAACCAGAGGTCAATCCTGGTGCGCTCGGACAGCGCTTCGGGGGTGATGCCCCTGCGGAGAGCCGCCATCAACGCCCATAGTCTCAGGTCATTGGGTTCCAGGGGGTAGGCAGCGATATCTTTCCCCAGCTCCCATTTGCGGTCTTCCCATAATAGCGACCGATTACCAAACTCCAGGGAGCGGATTGCCTTCTGCAAAGCCGCCTCAAAGCAGCGGTCAATCGCCATCACCTCGCCGGTGGCTTTCATCTGGGTGCCGAGGATGCGGTCGCCCGACTCGAACTTATCGAAGGGCCAGCGCGGAATCTTGACCACCACATAGTCCAGCGCCGGCTCAAAGGAAGCCATTGTCTTGCCGGTCACGGCGTTAGTGATTTCATCCAGCCGCTTGCCGACGGCAATCTTGGCGGCCACGCGGGCGATAGGATAGCCGGTAGCCTTGCTGGCCAGGGCGGAGCTGCGACTGACACGGGGGTTGACCTCGATGACATAGTAATTACTGCTCTGAGGGTCGAGGGCAAACTGGATGTTACAACCACCCTCGATACCCAGGGCGCGGATAATCTTGAGGCTGGCGGTACGCAGCATCTGGTACTCTTTATTGGTCAGGGTCTGGCTGGGCGCCACCACAATGCTGTCGCCGGTATGCACTCCCATCGGGTCGATATTCTCCATGTTACACACGGTGATACAGTTGTTCGCCCCGTCACGCATTACCTCATACTCGATTTCTTTCCAGCCCGCCACCGATTCCTCCAGCAATACCTGATGAATCGGGCTGGCCGATAGCCCGCCGCCGACAATATGGTCGAAGGCTTCGGTGGTATCAGCGCTGCCACCCCCCGTCCCCCCCAGGGTATAAGCCGGGCGGATGACCAGAGGTAAGCCCATCTCTTTAGCTACTTTTCTGGCCTCTCCCAGGCTGGTTACGGTAACGCTCCTGGGCACCGGCTCCCCGATACCGAGCAAGAGCTGCTTGAATAGCTCGCGGTCTTCGGCGTTTCTGATGGTCTGTATCGGCGTTCCCAGGCTTCGGACATGATACTTATCCAGCACGCCGGCATCAGCCAAATCCACTGCCAGGTTAAGCCCAGTCTGGCCGCCGAGGGTAGGCAACAAGCCGTCAGGGCGCTCCCGCTCGATGATACGGCTCACCATCTCCACCGTCAGCGGCTCGATATAGACGATATCGGCGATGTCCTCATCGGTCATGATGGTGGCTGGATTGGAGTTGACCAGTACCGAGGTTACGCCCTCCTCCCGCATCGCCTTGCACGCCTGAGTGCCGGCGTAATCAAACTCCGCCGCCTGCCCGATTATTATTGGGCCACTACCGATGATTAAGACTTTAGATGGTTTATTGGTCAAAGTAGACTCCTATTTTCGATCACCCCAGGAATTTTCTTAAATTAGCTGCTCTTAAAACACATTCTTCTAAACCGCCATGGCTTTCCCTTAATGAACTTAGAATATAATCTGTTATTTCTTCATGCTCCCCATTAACCTCGGAATCTATTGGAAAATATTTAACCTTTGCTTCAAGATTTTTGGGTAGAAAACCCGTATCCGGGTTAAAGTATTTTAAACCGTCTCTTAAATCATCTTCGAGATTTACATAAATTTCCTTGACAAATTGAATGTCATCTTTATTCAAAGCATTCAAACCAAGAATTTCCGGTGGCAGACCTATCGAATAAAGAGCGGCGGTAAATGTTATTGCCCTTGGCAATATAATTCCTCCCATGCTGCGCGGATAGCCGAATAGCCCGATATGTAGTTTCCTTTTTCTTCTACTCGGAACATACTTCGCCATCTCATTGATTATTGGCGCTAATGCCTCTATTTGTTTTTGGTATTCTTGAGAATATTTCCTAATTATTGCCAAGCACCTCTCCTCATCTACTTGCTGAGGCGTGCTTGTTTTTCTTTCTTGCAGTTTTCTGATACCTTCTCTAACTTCATCAGGAGGATTGTCATATTTGAATGCGGATTGAATAGTAAATGTATGAGCGCTCGGATATTCCTTTGACACTCTTTCTACTGTTTGCGGTCTTAGATTGCCTCTGAAAGGAGCCGGACCTACACCTACAATAGGATAAATCTCAGTACCAATCTCTTCTGATAATCTTTGCAATCTCTGAAGAGCAATTTTATTCAGAAGGACAGCACTAACCAACCCATAATTCATTGCTGGGTCTGACCTTCCCAAGAAAACTCTTTGATATTCTAAATTCTTGTCGTGTAAATATGTTCTCGTCATGTTGTGGGCATCAAGCATGTGCTCCATGTCTTCAAAGAGAGGTATGATATTAATTCTTTCCGGCTTGAATTCTCCAATCCATTCAGCGATTGTTATGTCTCCTTCTTTGAATGGTTTATTCTGCTTACCCACAACGAAATCGCGATAATATGTGTAAATCCTATCAATACACTGGGGAGAGGCTGTCATTGGCAAGATAACCTCGAATACGGGAGGTATATCATCTCCGTAAAATAATTTAGCAGCATCAAATGACCTGGGTATGCTTTCTAAGGTTTCCAACAAAATTTTTGCTTCACCTTTTTCTACAGTAGGATTAGGCACTCTTAAAGTTACAAACACATCTTTACCTAATCTTTTATCCTTGAAAAAAGGCCCGTGTTTTGTCAACAGTTTTTTCACTACGTAATTATCAACTTCCTTGCCTTCACAATCCCACATCTGCTCATCACAACCTAAATGAGAAAATGCATAGTAGGCTTCTTGTATCTCATCCTCCCCGCCAAGTTCAGGGTTCTCCACAAAAAACGGGGAATTCACATTATCCGGGTGTTGCGTGCTCATGCATTTTGGTATTTTTATTTTAGTCATCATAATATCTTTCCTAATCTCACTTTTACAGTATCTCTTAGTCAGTTCATTTAACATTCGAACTAGAGACCTTAACTACCTCACCCCCTCAGCCCCCCCTCTCCTTTGAAGGAGAGGGGGAGGGTTTTTAGAAGAAGGGTTTCACCCTTCTTAAACTTTCCTTATCGAAAGGGAAGGGGATACAGGCGATAGGGTTAGGACAGGGTTATAATTATCCATAGTTTTAAAAAGACTAAACGCTCACCGTGTCCATTTCCACAGGGGTAACCTCTTCTGGAATTGGCTCACCAGCTTTTTCTAACCCTTCAATGAAGCCAGTGATAGCTTCCTTGACTCTAGATAGAGCCTCTTCCCTGGTACGTCCATACGTTATACACCCGGGAAGGGCGGGCACCCTAACTGTATAGCCCTTTTCCGGATAATTTGGTTCCAGAATTACTGTATACTTAGCCACTTTTCCACCTCCTAAAGAAGTCCTGTAAATTCATCTAGGGTTAAATCAGCCTGTTCTAGTATACTGCTAAGCGTCTTCTGAGGAATAATCTCTCCAGCATGAATTGGTAAAGTAATCTGCTTCCCTGAATAGTTTAGATGTCGATAGTAGAAATGAGAGCCCCGTGAGTGATGTAAATACCAACCAGCCTTGAGTATCACTCTTTCTATTTCTTTGCCGGTAAGTCTAGGCGCTCTTGGGCTCACTTTATCTTCACCATCTCCAGAAACTGCTCAAAGAGGTAGGTATTGTCCAGAGGGCCGGGGGAGGCTTCCGAGTGGTACTGGATGGCGAAGATGGGTAGCTCCTTGTGGCGCAAGCCCTCCACTGTGCCATCGTTCAGGTTCATATGGGTTACCTCCAGCTCATTGCCCAGTGTATCCGGGTCGACGGCATAGCCGTGGTTCTGAGCAGTGATGTGGACTCTGCCTGTAGCCAGCTCCCGCACCGGGTGGTTACCGCCGCGATGTCCAAACTTGAGCTTGAAATTCCTGCCCCCGAAGGCGCAGGCGATTAGCTGGTTGCCCAGGCAGATACCCATTATCGGCTTTTTGCCAACGAGTTGCTTAACCGTGTCCACGATATAATCGAGCAACTCCGGGTCGCCCGGACCCGGCGACAGCACAATACCATCCGGTTTTAGATTCAAGATTTCCCTGACCGATGTGGTGCAGGGGACAGCCGTTACCGCACAGCCCATCCGGTTCAGGATACGCAGGATGTTATATTTCAAGCCGCAGTCGAGAACAGCGATATGGACTGCGGGCACTGAACTTGAGCCGGGCTCCGGCTCCCAGCGGTAGGCAGTCTCCGTGCTGACCTGCCGGACAAAATCCTCCGAGCCGTAGCCGGGCAACTTCTTTAATTCGGCTAAAGCCTGCTCCGGAGTTTTATCCGAGGTAATCATGCCCATCATTACCCCTGCCGAGCGCAGTTTGCGGGTAATGGCGCGGGTATCCACACCATAAATTCCGGGGATACCGCTGGCGGCTAAATAGTGGGCGATAGTCTGGTTATTCAGGTAGTGGTTAGGCTCAAGACACTCCTCCCGCACGACAAAGCCCCTGACCTGAATCTTATTCGACTCAACATCCTGCTCATTGGTGCCGTAGTTGCCGATGAGGGGATAGGTAGGCACCACAATCTGCCCGGCGTAAGATGGGTCGGTCAGCATCTCCTGATAGCCGGTCATACTGGTATTGAACACCACCTCGCCGTAGGTGTCAGCCTCAGCACCAAAGGCATAGCCCTGATAAACCGAGCCGTCAGCTAAGACCAGGATTGCTTTTTTGGTCATAATAGTTATTGTAACCCTATCCCTTTTATCCCCTTCCCCTTGACAAGGGGAAGGGGCAGATTTTTCCTGAAGAGGGGCTTCGCCCCTCTTAAACACCTATATCGATTTTGTATGTCATTGCGAGTCCTTCCGCTGAAGGACGTGGCAATCTCTAAGATTGCTTTGCCTCTCTTAAACTCTCCTCTTAACTTTCTCCGGCTCTTTTTCCTCAACCTTAATCGACTCGTCCTGATAGACCAGTTCGCCACGAGAGATAGTTGCCATTACCCTGCCCTTGAGCACCGAGCCAGCCAGAGGGGTATTCTTACCCTTGGAAGCAAAAGCACCGGTGTCAACTACCCAGTCTCTAGCGGGGTCGAAGATAGTAATATCGGCCGGCGCGCCGACAGCCAGAGTACCCAGTTTACCGTATTTATCGCCGATAATCCGTGCCGGCTGGCAGGTAAGCTTGGCGATAAGCGTAGCCAGAGAAAGCTGTCCGCTATGCACCAATCCCATCAGGCTACCCAGGGCGGTCTCAAAACCACTGATACCAAAAGGAGCTTGGCTGAACTCACCTCGCTTATCAGCCTCACTATGGGGAGCATGGTCGGTAGCAATAACATCGATGACATTATCCTTAAGCCCCTGAATCAAGGCCTGAATATCCCTTTCCGTTCTCAAGGGTGGACTTACCTTGGCGGCAGTATTGTCGCCCGTCACCATTGCCTCGGTCAGCGTCAGATGGTGGGGCGTAACCTCAGCCGTAACCCGAACCCCTATCTCCTTGCTATGCCGGATAAAGTCGACTGCCCCTGCCGTGCTGACATGGGCGATATGCACCCAGCCCCCGACCAGTTGCGCCAGTGCCAGGTCACGGAAAACCATGAGCCACTCGGCGGCGGCGGGCATTCCCTTCAGTCCAAGCCTGGCCGATACTATCCCCTCATTCATATACCCACCACCAAATAGAGTCGTGTCTTCACAGTGGTCGATAATCGGCAAGCCCAGAGCACGGCTGGCTTCCAGCGCCTGCCTCATCAGCGGCGAATTCAATACCGGCGACCCATCATCACTGAAGCCCATCACCCCGGCCGCCACCAGCTCACTCATCGGAGCCAATTCCTTACCTTCCCTACCCTTAGAGATACAGCCTATCGGCAGGACACGGACGACGCCCTCGGTAGCTGCCTTCGACCTGACATACTCTATGGTAGCCGGATTATCCAGAGGCGGATTAGTATTGGGCATGCAACAGATGGTGGTAAAACCGCCTCTGGCAGCGGCGCGGGTGCCACTGGCGATTGTCTCCTTTTCTTCGAAGCCGGGTTCCCTGAGATGACAGTGAAGGTCGATAAACCCGGGACAGACCGCTAAACCCTGCGCCGGAAGGACAGCATAATCAGACCGGGACGGCATTGCCTGTCCATTACCCAGCCACGAGATTTTACCCCCGCTAATAAGCAAGCTACCAACTTCATCTACCCCCCGGCCGGGGTCGATTATTCTACCACCGGAGATAAGCAATGCTTTCATTTTTCTTCTTTGCCCGTCTTTCCAGAATGGCCTGTCTCGACAGAATGGTCGGGCTTGAAACCGCGAGTCTCAGCTTCACTCCGAGAAGAGAAAACTATCAGGTTCTCCGACTTAATCTCTTTTGTCCAATGGCTATCAGCCCTGTGGTATTTTTTATTCTCTAATCCCCCATGGTGCCACTCGGAGCTAGCCACATATTCAGGCTCGAACCCATGTTCACAATAGACACATCTCAGTGTCAAAGGCACACGATCGACTATTTTGAATGCCGGCTTGATATACCTCATTTCCGTTTCCTGAACTGACACGCACCTCGGATTAGGACACCTGACGCCGGAATCCTGCTCGTAGGCAGGATAGTCTATTTTATGAATGGAGGAATCAGGCTCCTCAGAAAGAGAGCCTTTTTTACTACCCAATAAGAGGGCAAGAAGCGCCATCCTCACCGGCACTCCCCAGGCTGCCTGCTTAAAATACATACTCCTCGGGTCGGCATCGACCTCATAGGCTAGCTCATCAACGCGGGGCAACGGGTGCATAATCAGTGTCTTTTTAAACGCCTTGCCCTTGAGCACTTTTTCATCCACTACCGGGTATTTGCCTTTCAACTCTTCCCCGTCCGCAGCAAACCTTTCCTTTTGCGGCCGGGTAACATAAAGAGCATCCACTCCTGCCTTAAGCTCGACCTGGAAACTGATATCGGGCACCATCGCCAGCTGGTGCGGACTATCCGGCGTCATGTATATGGCATCGAGAGGGAAGAGATTATTTTTGGCAGTATGGTCGGAAGCCTGGTATTTCCCCAGTTCGCCTCCGTACTCCTTAATCAACTTCTGGATAACATGCTCCGGCACCTCCAGACCCGGGCTGGAGTAAAAGAGAATATTAGCGCCAAATTTAGCCAGCGCAAAAATCAGGGAATGTATTGTCCGCCCGTATTTCAGGTCGCCCCAGAGGGCAATCTTAAGCCCCCGGATGGCCCCCCGCTCCTTCCTGATAGTATAAAGGTCACACAGCGTCTGCGTCGGATGCTGATGGCCACCGTCACCGGCATTGACTACCGGCACACCCGCGTAGTCGGCAACCACCTTAGCCGCTCCCTCCCAGGGGTGCCTGATGACAATAATATCGGCATAACTGCCGACTACCCTGGCCATGTCGGCGATGCTTTCTCCCTTGGCCAGAGAAGTAACCCCGATATCAACAGCACTGATAACACTGCCGCCGAGACGGTGCATGGCTGCCTCGAATGACAGGCGGGTCCGGGTACTCGGCTCAAAGAACAAACTGGCCATGATTTTACCCCGGCAGACTGCCGACTGCTTAGCCGTCGACTCCAGCATTTCGTCAGCCAGAGAAAACACTCCCTCAATTTCCCCGGTAGACAAATCATCTATGGTCACCAGACTTCTCTTCGCCAGCGTCATGACCCCTCCTTCCAGGCCAGCCTATCTGCAACCTGCCGCGGCGAGGCTGCATCCTGGCTGCTCTCAACAATGACTACCTCGTCTGTCCCGTCGGTCTCCACCAGTCTGACCTGTACCTCTTCGTGCCTGGAGCTGGGTATGTTTTTGCCGACATAATCAGCCCGGATGGGTAACTCGCGGTGGCCCCGGTCAACCAGCACCACCAGTTGAATCGAACGGGGCCGTCCCAGGTCAATCAGGGCATCCATAGCGGCACGGGCGCTGCGCCCGGTATAAAGAACATCATCGACCAGCACAACTGACTTACCGACAATACTGACGGCGATGTCAGCATAGTTAACCGCAGGCTGGGGATTGGGCAAAGATATATCGTCCCGATAGGGACTGATGTCCAGAGCACCGACGGGTATTGTAGAACCGGTCAGGTTTTCCAGGTTGTCCGCCAGCCGCCGGGCTAAAGGCACGCCGCGAGTTTGCATACCGACCAGTACCATATGGTCGGTAGTCTTATTACGCTCGATAATCTCATGGGTGATGCGGGCTAGACTCCGTCTGATATCATCTGCGGTCATGATAATTTTTTCAGCCATAAAAAAACCTCTTGCTCTGCCAGCAAGAGGTTACACTCTCGGTCTCTTTCTCCCCTTGCTAGCCTCGCCGGACTAACTTAAAGGTTGATAACTTTTCTTTTGCTAACTACTATAACACTTTAACCGAATTATGACAATATCTATTTATCAAAAGATCAACGGCTTTTAACGCCCAATTGTATTGCTATCCAGAGATTAATTTTTAGAATCGTGCCTGACCACGCTACCATTTTCCGGAGGTTTCACATTCAAATCGAAACGCCGCATCCGGAACTCTTTCAAGCACTTAATTACTTCATCCTCACTGAGGTCATGCCAGTACCGGTAAAAATCGGCAACAAAGAACCTCGGTTTAGTTCCCACAGCCACGGTTACCACCTTAGCACCAACCTTCTCTAACTGCTCCAGAGCAGTGGCTGAGGCAACCGGCACCGCTACAATTACTTCCTTAGGCTGACGCCGGCGCACCGATTCCACAGCTGCTATCATGGTAAAACCCGAAGCCAGCCCATCGTCGGTAATTATCACTGTCTTGCCGCTGACTGTAGCCGACGGCCTATCCCGACGGTAAAGCAGACTCCGCTGGCGAATCTCACCTCTTACCCTGTTAATTTGAAAATTTATCTGGTCCGGGGTCAAGCCAACCGCCTTGACTAATTCCTCGTTAAGAATGACGGTTCCATCGTCAGCAAGGGCACCAAAGCCCGCTTCGGGAGTAAGCGGCAGGGGAATCTTACGAGAAATAACCAGGTCAAGCTCAACCTCAAGAGCCGCAGCCACCTCCACCCCTACCGGCACACCGCCGTTAGGGATAGCTAGCACCACCACAGGCTGCCCTTTATATTCACCCAGCTGCGCGGCTAACTGCCGTCCGGCATCATAGCGATTATCAAAGAGAGCCTGTTCCCGGGTAAAACTCATCTCACTCTCCCCTTTTCACCAATCTAAACTGATTTACATCCACCAGCCCAAGGTCGGTCAGTCTGAGTTCGGGGATTACCGGCAGCGCCACAAAAGAGAGGGTGGAAAAAGGAGAAGGTAACTTTGTTCCCAGTCCAACCGCCGCCTGCTCCAGCTTTTTCAGCTTATCCGCCACCACCGCCAACGGCTCATCAGACAGCAATCCGGCAATAGGCAAGGCTAAACTGGCTAATACCCTGCCATCAGCCACTGCGACCAAACCACCTTGAAGCCGCTCAATCTCCTTAACAGCGTTAAATATGTCTTCATCATTCGTCCCGACGGCAACGATATTATGAGAATCGTGGGCAACGGATGAAGCCAGCGCTCCTCGCTGCAAACCGAAACCGGTAACCAGACCTAGACCGATATTGCCTGTGGCTTTATGCCTCTCCACCACCACCAGCTTCAGAATATCCCGACTAACATCAGGCAGGACGACTCCATCGGCAACCTTAACCTTAGCCGACCTTTTCCGGGTAATTATCTGGCCGGGGACGATTTCGATAACCGGCTCAGCCTCTCCTGAAGCCAAGAGCCGCAGAGACTTTACCGTGAATGGTTTAATATTGACGGTGTTACGCAGACTTTTGCCGCCGGTTTCAGACAAAGAAAACAGCGGTTTCCCCTCTTTAGCTACCAGACGACCCCGATAAAAGACCATATCTATTTTCAGTCCGGGCAAATCATCGATTACCACCAGATTAGCCTGGTAGCCGGGAGCCACCGCCCCCAGTCCCTCCAAGCTGAAATACCGGGCGGTATTAATCGTCGCCAGTTGAATCGCCCGCACCGGGTCAAGTCCACCGGCTATCGCCTTACGCACCACACCATCAATATCACCATCCTTAAGCAGGTCAACACAGCTACGGTCATCAACCACCAGCAGGCACCTAGGATATGTTTTGTCGGTGACCAGGGACAACAGGGCATCCAGGTTTTTCTCGGACGAACCTTCCTGAATCATGACGAACATACCCTGCCTTAGTTTTTCTGTAGCCTCAGCCAGAGAGACAGACTCATGGTCAGAATGGATACCGGCGGCAATGTAAGCGCTCAGATTTTTACCGCTAACACCCGGGGCATGGCCATCGACCGCTTTTCCCCGGGCAAGGGCAATTTTACCGAGCACACCGGCATCGCCAGCGAGCACGCCGGGGAAATTCATCACTTCTCCCAACCCGATACAGCCCTTCCACCTGAGAACCCGACGAAGGTCATCAGCATCAAGTCTGGACCCCGAGGTCTCAAGATGGGTTGCCGGCACACAGGAAGGCGCCATCAGGAAAAGCTCCAGGGGTAAACGGCGGGCGGAGTTCAATACATACCTCATCCCCTCCAGCCCGCACACATTAGCTATTTCATGGAGGTCGGTAACCACCGCCAGAGTGCCCCGCGGCACCACGGCGCGTGCATACTGAGCCACATCGAGCATCGAGCTTTCCAGATGGGTATGCCCGTCAATCAGACCAGGGGCTAAGTACCTGCCACCTAAATCCAGCACTTCCTTAGCCTGGCGATAATCTCCCACCCCGGCAATCCTGCCCCCCGAGATAGCCACATTGCCCGGCTCAATCTCACCGGTAAAGACATTGACCACTCTGGCATTAGCCAGCACCAGGTCGGCGGGCAATTCTCCTTTAGCTACTGAAATTAAGAGGTTATCTATCTGGCTCACCCCTCTTAAACTAACTTTAATCCAGGACACAGATATCGGGCAGGTTACGAAACTTCTCGTCACAATCTAAACCATAGCCGACCAGAAACTTATCGGGAACAGTAAAGCCAAGATAATCAATAGTAACCGGAACCTGACGCCGGGAAGGTTTGTCAGTCAGCACACAAAGCTTTAATGAGGCCGGCTTTTTCTTCTGCAAATAATCGAGCAGAAAGGCAACAGTGAGCCCCGTATCCACGATATCCTCGACTACCAGCACATCCCTGCTCCTGACCTGAGAACGAAGACCCTGCACTACCTTAATCTTCCCCGAACTTTCCGTGCCCCGGCCGTAACTGGACAATCTGACGAACTCTACTTCCACAGGAAAGTCAAGAAGCCGAATCAGGTCCGCCATGAATACGAACGAGCCTTTAAGGATACCCAGTAAAAGGGGACTCTTGCCCTGATAATCCCGACTGATTTCAGCCGCCAGCTTCTTAACGGCGGCGGCTATTTCCTGCCGGCGGAAAAGGATGCGGGGTTTAGTTTGAGAACTCATCGCTACCTGAGATTATAGCCTTTACCTCTAATCATCTTCAACAAGGGCCAACTATCTAGTAGAAACGATATCCCTTCCTTTGAGCGAAATAGCCGGTTATCAAGCCAAAAACCAGGCCGCCCAGATGCGCCTGCCAGGCAACTAGCGGGGAAAAGGAAAGTAGTACGAAACCGCCGATGACAGCCACCCAGAGATGGATTGGTACCGGTATCGGGAAGATAAAAACTGGCAATCTGGGTTTCATCACGGTCAGCGCCCCGGCCACGGCAAAAACGGCTCCCGAGGCGCCAACGGCTATGGAAAAGGGTGACGCCAGAAGCAAATAAACAATATTACCCGCTATCCCGCCCAGGAAATAGATAATAAAGAAGCGCTTCTCGCCAACCAGACTGATTAAGTAGCTACCGAAGAAGTAAAGGGTTAACATATTGGTAAAGATATGCCACATACCGGCATGGACGAAGAGATTAGTTAACATTGTCCAGGGCATCTCTAGAAAGCTGGCTGGCTGCAAGCCAAGCAAACGGATAAGTTGAGGACGGACAGAAGTGGCCAAAAATACAATGAGGTTAGCCACTATCAGGAATCCGATGGGACCTAAATCAAAATCTCGATAGCTTCGATATCGCATTATTCCAATTACCGTTTGATATTAAGAGAGCTAGAACTAACAGTTCATCTTATATCATAACCTGCTGGACTGATTGTGGCAAGAATAAATGATATATTGACTGTATCCAAGGTAGCCATGTTATTATGGGACAGCAAAATAAAGAGAACAGTAAATTCTCGCAAAGATAGCTTCGAGGCTGAATCGGAGATCACCGGAATGACTTTCCTCAAAAATCTAACACTCAGTTTGCTGAGCTTCCTACTCTTCCTCTCTCTATCCTTCTTCGGCCTGGCGTTTACGTTAAATAAGACCCTGCTCAACCCGGACTTTGTTGCTGCCGAGATAAACCGACTCGATATTTCCTCATTAGCCGGAGAAATTATCAGTGTTCAAACCCCCGGTGGAAGCCCAATCAGTCTGGAGACCACCCTGGTCAATACCATCCCCCAACTTGAACCGCTGCTAAAAGAACAGGTAAACGCTATCATCCATTCCACCTATGATTACCTGTTAGACAAAAGGCAAAGCCTGAACCTGACACTGATTTTAAAGGATACTATCCTCAGTCCGAATTTCATTGTTTCTCTGGTGGATAAGCTAGATGTAGCTCCTCTGGCCGGAGAATATCTAAAACAGCAGTTTACCGGCAGCATCCCGCCGGACATGGCGTTCCTGGCAGGATATATCGACAAATACCTGGATGATGCCATCACTGCGCTTGAACCCTGGCTAAAAGAGCAAGTAACCGCCGCTGCTGACCCGATAGTCGATTACCTGGTCGGGGAAAAACAAGATTTAAGCGTCCTCATCTCACTGGAGCCAGCCAAGAAAATCCTGAAAGACCAACTGTGGCAGGCTCTATTGAAGTCGCCTCCACCGGAACTGACCATAATACCAGAGGCGATGCGGGAACCTCTTTTTGACCAGCTTTATCAGCAACTTTCGGCACAGATACCATCGACCTTTAAACTTGACGAAAAAGTGCTGGGGACACAAACACGAGCCCAGATAACTCAAGCACTGGCTATGACTGAAGAGACACTGGCACAGGCAAAGCAATACGTTGGCTACTTCCAGCTCGGCTACAAACCGCTGATTGGCTTCATACTGCTGCTAGTACTGGGCATTATTCTCATCATTCGCCAGGTAAGACAAACCGCCCGCTACCTGGGCGTTCCGCTGCTTAGCTACGGAGCACTGGGTTACATCAGTATTTTCATCTCCGATTATTTTACCAGGGCGGCACTTCCGCTACCTGGGATGCCGTCCTCGCTCAATGAATGGCTGCCCCAGTTCACCAATAACCTCATTGCCCCGATGGAAACATTCAGCCTGGCACTTCTCATCAGCGGGATAGTGCTGCTTATCGTCTCTTTTATTTATAAGTCAGGTCAATCTTCGGACTGAACGCCATTAACTAATCCGGACGCACCAGCAGTTTAAGACTATCCTGCCCCACCACCACCACTTTATCACCGAGTTTCATCTCACCGCTCTCTGATTTAGCTATCCACAGCTCACCCTTAATCCTGACCAGACCTTCTGAAACTAAGGAAGTCACAACCTCACCCTTACTACCAACCATGTCCGGCAGACTGAGCAATGGTCTTTGCCGCAATACCCGGCTGCTAATCCGGTAAGAAACAACCGCATAGGCACCCCAGGCCACCATCAGAGCAATAAGGCCGGGTAATGATATACGAACACCTAGCTCAGGCAAGCCCCAGAGCATAACTACCACCAGGGCAGCTTCCACCAGCAGGGTACTAACAATCGCTAATATCAACCGAACCATCATTTTGCCTCTACTTTCTAATTATAGCAGGATAGGAGATTGTTTATTAACCCTTCGGGCTTGGGCCCTCGTGCTGAAGCTCTTTAAGGCAAAGCCTCACCCCCTATATACCCCTCTCCTTTGAAGGAGAGGGGGAAGAGACTTTAGAGAGGGGGCAAAGCCCCCTCTCTTTACTTAACTCCCCCTTCCCTTAAAAAGGGAAGGGGGTCAGGGGGATAGGTTTCCAAACGACCTAAGGCTGACTAGGTTGCCGATATTCCAGACGGGTGCTATAATTCCTGAATGTATTCCACTAACTGGCAGCGAGGCAAAAATGAAGCTAAGTCGTGAAGAAGTACGGCATATTGCCCTCCTGGCACGGTTAGGTTTGACCGAAGCCGAGGTGGACAGACTCGAAGAGCAGCTATCCAACATCCTGGAGAACTTTGAGGTACTGCAGCAGGTGGATACCAGCAACGTCCCACCCACCAGCCAGTCGATTGCGCTACAGAATATCGTCAGCGACGATAAAGTAGCCCCATCCCTCTCCCAGGAACAGGTGTTGGCCAATGCGCCCAGAAAGGAAGGAGATTTTTTCCGGGTGCAGGCGGTGCTCGAGAACTAAATATTACTAAACTGAATCGGGGGAAAATAATGGATAAGACATTTAATATCGCCCCAGCTTCGTCAGCACCTCTTATCACAATAGCCGTCATCGGCATAATCCTCGTTCTCATCCTGGGAATGCTCATCTTTGCCGGCTACTCTTCTCGAAACATGAAATTCGTGATGAGCGACCGGGGCCTCCTGATAAAAGGAGGCATCTACGGCAGGTTTATACCAAAAGAGGAAGTAGCCGTAGAGAATGTAAAAATTATCGATTTGAACATTCCCTCGGAATATAAACCAAGAATCAGGACAAACGGCATCGGTTTACCCGGCTATAGCGAAGGCTGGTTCAGGCTGAAAAATAACGAAAAGGCACTGTTATTCGTAACCAGCCGCTCCAGCATAGTTTATCTACCGACAAAACGGAACTATTCCGTGATGCTGAGCACCGGTAACCCGGAAGAATTCCGCCAGTCGACGGAGCAATGGGAATGACAAACCAGATGACAATTCACCAAACACACGAACTGCTTAAGACCAGGCAATTAAGTTCGGTCGAGCTAACCCAGGCTTACCTGGAGCGCATCCGCCAGGTCGAGCCACAGGTTCACGCCCTGGTCACCGTTACCGATGAGCTGGCGCTGGAGCAAGCCCGGCAGGCGGATAAGCTGATTGCCAGCGGTAACATCAGCCCGCTGGCCGGCATCCCGGTAGTCATCAAAGACAACATGTGCACCCGGGGAATTAAAACCACCTGCTCGTCAAAGATGCTGACCAACTTTGTGCCTCCCTACAATGCTACCGTAGTCGAGAAACTTAATAAATGCGGCGCGGTAGTGGTGGGTAAAGCCAACATGGATGAATTTGCCATGGGCTCATCCACCGAGAACTCCGCCCTTTTCACCACCCATAACCCCTGGGATTTATCCCGTGTCCCCGGAGGCAGCAGTGGTGGTTCGGCGGCGGCCGTAGCTGCCGGCGAGACAATTTATGCTTTAGGTTCGGATACCGGCGGCAGCATCCGCCAGCCGGCCGGTTTCTGCAGTGTTACCGGACTGAAACCCACCTACGGACGGGTCAGCCGCTACGGGCTGGTGGCTTTTGCCAGCTCGCTGGACCAGATTGGGCCGATGACTCAGGATGTTACCGATTGTGCCCTGGTGATGAATGCCATCGCCGGTCACGACCGCTGGGACTCGACCTCCCTGCCCTATCCCATCCCCGACTATACCCGCTGCCTGACCACCGACATTAAAGGACTGCGACTCGGCATCCCCCGGGAATACTTTGTCGAGGGGATGCAGGCTGAGGTAGCCACGGCGATAAAGGCTGCCGTCAGCAAGCTGGCAGAGCTGGGGGCGAAGGTAGACTGGGAGGTATCGCTGCCCCACACCCGCTACGCCCTGGCGGTATATTACATTATCGCCCCTTCGGAGGCTTCGGCCAACCTGGCACGCTATGACGGCGTCAAGTACGGCTACTCATACCAGGAGGCCCACAGCATGTGGGAAGCCATGGAAAAGACCCGCCAGTACGGCTTCGGTCCCGAGGTAAAGAGACGCATCATGCTGGGCACCTACGCCCTCTCCGCCGGCTATTACGATGCCTACTACCTTAAAGCGCAGAAGGTGCGCACCATCATCCGACAGGAATTCGACCGGGCTTTTGAGAAGTATGATGCTTTAATAACGCCCACCTCCCCCACCGTCCCTTTCAAGATTGGAGAGAAGACGGACGACCCGCTGCAAATGTACCTGAGCGATGTCTGCACCCTGCCCATCAATATTGCCGGAGTGCCGGCAATCTCCATCCCCGCCGGCTTTGCCAATGGCCTGCCGATAGGAATGCAGATAATCGGCAAGCCCCTGGGCGAAGAAACCCTCCTCAAAATCGCCTACGCCTACGAGCAAGCGACCGAGTGGCACAAGAGAAAGCCGGAGATTTAGAATGGGGCAAGCTCGTAGTAGTAGTATATGGAGCTAAGATGAGCGAAGCCATAACATATCACGGGGAGTCTAAGAGGGGCGGAGCCTCTCTTCTAAAAAATTCCTCCCCTTCCCCTCAATAAGGGGAAGGGGACAAAGGGGATAGGGTTACCATACCAATCTCCATTGACATTATCGGGCTATATAGGTTATATATACTATATATATAGCCAATACGGGGAGGACATGATGACGAACACAGCTAACCGGTCAAGATATTTCCTAGATATAGAACCGGAACTGCGCAACAGGGTTAAGGCCTTTGCTGCCTTGCAAGGCAAGACAATGAAGGAATGGCTAACTGAGGCCATAATTGCCAAGCTGGAAGATGAAATAGATGCCTCAGAGGGGCTGGCGTCCTTTAATGATGAGGAGGGCACCATCTCGCTGGAAGAGTACCTGAAATCAAGAAAGGAAAAGTAGTATGCCGCTATGTATAAGA
Source organism: Chloroflexota bacterium (assembly GCA_016193545.1). Classification (GTDB taxonomy): domain Bacteria; phylum Chloroflexota; class Dehalococcoidia; order Dehalococcoidales; family UBA2162; genus JACPSA01. The sequence goes on along the minus strand of JACPSA010000126.1, from coordinate 4,617 downwards.
TAGACCTTAGGCGGCGGGCACAAAGGGGCTTAGATAGACTACCATCCGATGATTTCAGAGCAGTCCTTAATGCGGTACAGAAATTGGCGAATAATCCGAGGCCGCGAGGGGTAGATAAACTAAGGAGCGCCGGCGGCTGGTGGCGGGTCAGACAGGGAGATTACCGCATAATTTACGATATTGATGACGACAGGAAGATTGTCACCGTTTTGTATATCGGGCACCGCCGGGAAATCTACAGGTCGCTTTAGTCTGGATTATTTATAAGGTACTTGAAATAGCACTAATGGAATAAGCCTAAGCAGAAGAGATGGAGAAATAGACATCGTCAATCGAGCCTTTGGGAGGATAAGATGGATGAACAACAAATGTGGCATCAACTGGAAAATGCAATTAAGTTGCGCAGCACTGAAGACCAAATTAGTTGGTCAATATTCGGTATATTCTGGGCTGCCAACGCAATATTGCTGGTTGCAGTTTTCCAAAATGGAACAGTGCCTCACGGAACGGCAGGAATCATAATTGCTTTAGTAGGTTTTGGATTATCGTTCGTGTGGCACAAAATACAAAACCGCGCTTTAAATTATGTAATATTTTATGAGGCGGTCATTGAGAAGCTCGAAAGGGCACTGAAAATTGAAGGCGAATATGCCGTTAGTGGAAAAATCAGTGGGGAAGCTTGGGAAACAATCATTGGGCGGGGAATACGAGTTAGACAATGGATGCGCGGGTCCACATGGGTCGTAATGATACTGTGGGGGATTGCACTTGCTGTGTTTTTTGTAACTCTAATCGTGAAGCTTCTTTTTGTATGAAGGACAAAAGAGTCGAAGAGATAGGGTTACCACTAGAAAATCAATTCAGTTAAAGGAGGAGAAAATGAAAGGGTTAGCCTGGTACACTGTTATCTTTAATCTGGTGCTCATTATCCTGTTCATCCTTACTTCTGCCGGCGTGGTGGAGGCGCCCCCGTTTTCCTGGCTGGAGACCATCGCCTGGGCAGTCTTTATGGTGCCGGTGATTATCCTGGGAATTAAGGTAATAAAACCGTCTAAATAGATTAGAACCACACCCCGATAAATTGGGACTCCTGGCAATGACACGGCGCTAAAGGTCGAAGACTCTTCGAGGGACAGCGTTGAACGGATTCATCCTGAACGGCTTCACCGTGAACGGACTTATCGTGCGCTGCTACTCAGGCCATACCTATGCCCAGAGACCGCAGTCTTTCCAATGGCAGGGCATAGACTATGAGGTAGCGGCAATAGAGAAGGAGTGGCTCGAGCCGGGAGAGAGACACTTCCGGGTCAGAACGGGGGATAACAAATTGTTTCAACTCTGCTATAATGAGAAAAGCAAACAGTGGTCACTAACTACGCCAGTGGGGGTTAGAGATGAAAGAAATTCTGAAAATACTGGAAAATGATGCCCACGCCACCGCCAAGCAAATATCGACGATGACCGGCATGCCCAGCACTGAGGTCGCCAGCATCATCAAGCAGGCGGAAAAAGACCGGGTCATCCTGAAATATAAGACCATGATTAACTGGGACAAGGTGGAAGATGAGCAGGTATCGGCGTTAATTGAGGTAAAGATTGCGCCACAGCGAGAGGTCGGTTTCGATGCCGTCGCCGAGCGCATCTACCGCTTCCCCCAGGCCCGTACCGTCTACCTGCTCTCCGGGACCTATGACCTGCTGGTAATAGTGGTGGGCAAAACCATGCGCGAGGTGGCTGACTTTGTCTCGCAGAAACTGGCCCCGATTGAAGAAGTGCAGGGCACCGTCACCCATTTCCTGCTCAAGCGCTATAAAGAAGACGGCGAAATTCTAGGGGGAGGGGAAGAGATTAAACGGCAGCCGGTAATACTCTAAATGTACGATTCTCTTTCTCAAATACCTTAATCAGGAGATTATTATGTCAACTAATACCAAGGCTCAGGTCGGTAAATACCCTGTCTCACAGCGAGCCAGCCAGATATCGCCCTCAGGGATACGCAAGTTCTTCGACCTGCTGGCTTCCATCGAAGGTGTAATCTCGCTGGGAGTTGGCGAGCCGGATTACGCTACCCCCTGGCATATCTGCGAATCGGCTATCTACTCGCTAGAGAAGGGCCAGACGATGTACACCTCGAATTCAGGGATGCCTGAACTGCGCGAGGAGCTGTCACGGCACCTGAAGAACAGCTACAACCTGAGCTATGACCCCTACGGCGAACTGCTGATTACCGTCGGCGTTAGTGAGGCGCTGGACTTAGCCATGAGAGCCATCCTTAACCCCGGCGACGAGGTTATCATGGCCGACCCCTGCTATGTTTCTTACCAGCCCTGTGTTATCCTGGCCGGAGGCACACCGGTGATGGTGCCGACCAGCGAGGAAGACAACTTTGAACTCAGTGCCGCCGAAATTGAGTCACGTATTACCAGCCGCACCAAGGCAATCCTCATCGGTTATCCGGCCAACCCTACCGGAGCCGTAATGGGCCGAGACAAACTGGCTGAGATAGCTGAGGTCGCCCGGCGCCACCACCTGCTGGTCGTCTCCGATGAGATTTATTCCCGGCTGGTCTACGGCGTGGAGCATACCTGTTTTGCCACCTTGCCCGCGATGAGAGATAACACCATTTTCCTGGGCGGCTTCTCCAAAGCCTATGCCATGACCGGCTGGCGCGTCGGCTTCGCTGCCGCACCCAGAGAGATTATTGCCACCATGACCAAAATCCACCAGTACACGGTAATGTGCGCTCCGACCATGGGACAGGTAGCCGCCATCGAGGCGTTAAAATCAGGTGCCGACAGTGCCACCGAGATGGTCGAGGACTACAACCGACGGCGGCTGGTGATGGTCAAGGGACTATGTGACATCGGGCTGCCATGCTTCGAGCCAAAAGGGGCGTTTTATGCCTTCCCCTCGATAAAGTGTACCGGCATGACCTCAGAGGAGTTTGCCGAGAAGCTACTCACCGAGGAAAAGGTAGCCGCCGTTCCCGGCTCTGCCTTCGGCCAATATGGCGAAGGGTATGTCCGTTGCTGCTATGCCACTTCGTTGGCTGATATTCAGGAAGCGCTGGCCAGGATGAAGCGGTTCGTAGAGAGACACCGGAAGGAGGACTGACATGTTCGGATACTTCACCGTACTGGCAGCGATACCCGGTTTCTTCTTGAGTTCGCTGATTCTCATGGCCCTCTGGGGTGTTATTGCCCCCAAGTTCGGCATTGACAAGATTGGCTATCCAATGGCGATGTTGATAACTATCACCCTCTGGCTGACGGTAGCACCTCTGGTAGCAGCCGGTCGCCGGGCCCGAAAATAAGCCTCAGACAGCCGCGGAGACGATAAAGAGCAATGAAGAAATTAGTCTGCGACCGCTGCGGGGTAGAGCTTACCGATAAGGACGACATAGATATAGCCTGTGAAGGCCAGGCAGTCTGGGAAGCCACCGCCAGAGCTCGCGGCGCGGAAGCCAGAGGCATCATCCCCTGTACACACTTTATCCGCTGCGGTGGCGAGATGGTGCTGGTTGTTGATAGCAAAATTGCACAGTGCTGGCAACGGCTGAAGCGGACTGCCCGACGCTAGAGTAAATCTTTGCCCAGGAGGACACCAATCAAAGAAAGTTACGCCAGAGCCGGCGTCGATATTGATGCCGCTGACAGAGCCAAGGGGTTGATTAAAAAGCTTGCCCACTCCACCCTCCGCCCTGAGGTCTTGAGCGGGGTGGGGTTCTTCGGCGGGCTTTTCGAGTTTAAGGGATATAAAAAGCCGGTACTGGTCTCTAGCGTTGACCAGGTAGGCACTAAAACAAAGATTGCCAAAGCCCTCGACAAATATGATACTGTCGGTATTGACATCGTCAATCACTGTGTTAATGACATATTTACCTGCGGTGCCGAACCGCTTTTCTTTCTCGACTATATTGGTACAGGTAAGCTGGTACCGGAAAAGGCAGCGGCTATAGTTCAAGGGTTGACCAGAGCCTGCCGCGAGGTCGGCTGCGCCCTGATTGGCGGCGAAACAGGAGAAATGGCTGGACTTTATGCAACTCCTGAAGACTTTGACCTGGTAGGTTTCATCATCGGAGCAGTGGAAAAAGACAAAATTATCATGGGCAAGACAATTAAGGCTGGCGACACTATTATCGGCTTGCCCTCCAGCGGGTTACACACCAACGGTTATTCCCTGGTGCGCAAGATTTTTGGCGAGACCAAAAAAGCACTGGACAAGCGCTACCCGGAACTGGGACAAACGCTGGGGGAAACGCTTCTGGAACCTCACCGCAGCTACTACCGCCAGTTGAAGCCACTGCTGCCGCTTCTCAAGGGTATCGCCCACATCACCGGCGGTGGCTTGATTGGTAATGTGCCCCGGGTACTGCCGCCGGGGGTAACGGCCAGGTTTCAGAGTAAGGACTGGACAATACCGCCAATCTTTAAGCTAATCCAGCAGCGGGGCAATGTTGAACAGGATGAGATGTTCCACGTTTTCAATATGGGCATCGGCATGGTACTTATCTGCTCACCGGAAAACGCGGACAAACTGACCGGAGCCTTACCCGAAGCTAAAATCATCGGACAGGTGGTGAAGCAGAAGGGAAAAGCGAGGGTAGTTATCAAGTAG